>CAZPXI010000137.1:0-2531 GCA_964590715.1 uncultured Desulfobulbus sp. | reverse complement strand
TCCCCTTCAGGATGGGTCATGAAATCGACGCCCATTTTAAAGGCCCTGATTTGATCCTGGCGAAACAGGTCCATCCAGACCGGTCTGGCTGCAATGGAGAACTTGATATTGTCCGGGGGGATATTCATGGTAAGTTGTAATAACCATGAATCATTTTCACGGGTTGAATGAAAGACGTGATACGCATCTTTCATGACCTGTGACATGAGCAGGCAGGCCCCATGGTCGGAGATATCTATTATGCGTCCGGAAAAGGGACCGGACAGCAGCGCCCCGGTAGTGCCGTTTTTGGCAGTTACCATGATGGGAAGATAGTCGGTAATCCGTTTTGATCGTCTTAGTTCTGTGATCATGCCGTCATTAATGTACCGGAAAAAGTTACATACTTGCCTTCTTTTATCACATTTTGGTTAATTCATAAATAAAAAAGAACGAACCTGTGCGCTGATGCGTTTTGTTTCTTATCGTCAGTCACAACAGGTTCCATAAGGAATTGATTTGGAGTCGTCATGAAGTTGAAAGAACCTCGGCTGCAGCAGCAGCAATGTTTCGTGGCTGGGAAATGGATTTCCGCCGTTTCCGGTACAACCCTTGCAGTCCATAACCCGGCAACCGGTGAACTGATAGGGATGGTGCCGTCCCTGGGCCGCGAAGAGACGGCTCAGGCTATTGCAGCCGCTGATAATGCCTGGCCCGCCTGGCGAAGCATGACCGCCCATGAGCGTTGCCGCATTCTCCGGCGCTGGTATGAGTTGATTGTCGAGCATCAGGATGATCTGGCCCTGATCATGACTACGGAGCAGGGCAAACCGCTGGCGGAGTCTCTTGGTGAGATCCTCTACGGGGCCGGTTTTGTGGAATGGTTTGCCGAAGAGGCTAAGCGGGTCTACGGCGATACCATTCCCATGGGTCAGCCGGGCAAGCGTATCATCGTTATTAAGCAGCCGGTCGGAGTCTGTGCCGCAATCACTCCCTGGAACTTTCCCTCGGCCATGATTACCCGCAAGGCAGCTCCGGCCCTTGCCGCCGGTTGTCCGGTTGTAATTAAACCGGCCGCCCAGACGCCATTTTCCGCCCTGGCCCTGGCTGAACTGGCTCGTGAGGCCGGAATGCCGCCGGGAGTATTTAACGTGCTCACCGGTCCGGCCGCTGAAATCGGTGGAGAGCTGACCGCAAGCCCGGTTGTCCGCAAGCTCAGCTTCACCGGTTCCACTGCTGTGGGCAAGATGCTGATGCGTCAGTGTGCCGACACGGTTAAAAAAATTTCCCTGGAACTGGGCGGGCATGCACCCTTTATTGTCTTTGACGATGCTGATCTTGACGAGGCCGTTGAAGGGGCCATTGCCTCAAAGTATCGCAACTCCGGCCAAACCTGTGTCTGCGCCAATCGTTTTATCGTTCAGGAAGGGGTCTATGAGGCTTTTGCAGAGCGGCTGACCCAGGCCGTGACGGATCAACTCAAGGTCGGTAACGGTCTTGACGAGGGGGTCAACCAGGGGCCGCTTATCGACCTGAACGCGGTCATGAAAGTGGAGCAGCATATTCAGGATGCTCTCGACAAAGGGGCTCGTCTGGGCTGCGGTGGGAAGCGTTCAGGAAAAAACGGCTTCTTCTTTGAACCTACCATTCTGCTTGATGTGACCACCGACATGCTGATCGCTTATGAGGAGACCTTCGGACCGGTGGCGCCGCTGTTCTCCTTTGCAACCGAGGAGGAAGCCGTGGCTATGGCCAATGACACCCCCTACGGTCTGGCATCCTATTTTTACAGCCGGGATGTCGGCCGGGTCTGGCGGGTGGCCGAGGCCCTGGAATATGGAATGGTCGGGATGAATACCGGTATCATGTCCACTGAATCAGCTCCATTCGGCGGTATCAAGGAGTCGGGCATCGGCAGGGAAGGTTCAAAATACGGAATTGATGAGTATCTGGAGATGAAATATCTCTGCCTGGGGGGGATAGAGAAATAGGGTGCTGCTTTGAAGCAGAGGCTTGAATAAAGAAATCCGAACAGCTATCTGGTTACCCACAATCCTCAGCCGGGAGCAGGGGATACCATCGCTGAAAATCAGAGGGGTTGGCGAACCTGATGAATTTGTAATGAATTCATTGGGCTCTATCACCAGGAGAACAAGCGATGTTATCCCTGGTTTGTGAAAAACTGAGCTTTGTACGTCATTCGAAACAGGTATTTGTCATGAACCGGAAAGTTTTCTTTTTATGCTCTGTGAAGTAGCAGCCGTTATCCCCGGCAGGAGGGGGGCTTGTTCTTTCACAGGCGGCTCACATCGGCGGTTGGACCCGTTGCTTAACTTCTTACATTGGAATAGTTGATTCGTATCTGGTCACGGGGTTGCTAACTACCTGGTTTCATTTACTCAGAAATTGTAAGTGGTCTCGGGTGCCCCGAATTTGTGCTGTTGTAACTGTTCGCAGGTAAGCGTAGACTCCGATAGCCCGCTATGTGGGCTGTCGCAACAGTGCAAAGGCGGGGTGCCTGTGATCACTTACGTTGATTCCAGATCCCGGCT
>CAZPXI010000136.1:0-6879 GCA_964590715.1 uncultured Desulfobulbus sp. | reverse complement strand
GTTAAACAACAGGAGGCCGGCTCTTTTTTTCAGGGTGAAATCAGGGCCAGATCAGTTTCATATGAACCCAACCGGTAATTTTCGGATGCGAAACCTTAACCCACTCCCCTTTCTTATCCACCTTTTTCAGGATGACCTCCCGGGCCAGACTGCCGACCTTGTCATAATTGGTACCGGGGCCGCTGCGGACATTACACTCCTTGACCTTGACGATCACATGCGGAGTCTTGTTGACCAGGGTACCGAAAATCCAGCCCTTGTCGTTCTCAAAGTCACTGACTTTCAACCATTTCCCCTTCCTGGCCAGCACCTTGAGTGGGTACCCGGCAGGCAACTGATACAGAACCTCATTACTGGTTGCCGGGCCGGAACGCATATTGACACCGTCTTTAACTACACTGACAAATTCCGCCGCCGCAACACTCATGGTTGACAACGTGACCATGGCCACAGCCAGCACTCCGACCTTGATTACCTGCTTCAAGCCTCTGTTTCTCATTTCATTCTCCTTCGATCACCGGAGCCGATTCTCCGGCAGCTCTTGTTAAATACATCAGATATTCCTGGTTCCCTTTGGCCCCCTGGATGGGAGACGGGATCACGCCCTGACAATGTAGATTCAGACTCCGGCCAAACTGTTTAATCTTAGCCAGCGCCTCCTCCTGTAAATGTTTTTCCCGGACAACGCCGCCCCGGGCAACTTTCTCCCGCGGCAGTTCAAACTGTGGTTTAACCAGCGCGACAATGCGAATTTCACCCTGAAACAAAGAGATCATGGGCTCGATCAGCAGTTCCAGAGAGATAAACGAGGCATCGGCTACACAGAGATCAATGTTCTCCGGAATCTCTTTCTCGGTTAAGTATCTGGCATTGCACCGCTCAAGCACCACAACCCGTTCATCCTGCCTCAGTGTCCAGTCTAATACACCGTAACCGACATCAACCGCATAAACGCGGGCGGCTCCGTTCTGCAGCAGACAGTCGGTAAAGCCGCCGGTGGAACAGCCGATATCGGCACAGACCAACCCAGCCGCTTTGATGGAAAAAGCGGTTAACCCGGCCGCAAGTTTTTTACCGCCCCGGCTGACAAACGGCTCCTTCTCCTTAAGCGTAAGCCGACAATCCGATCCGTACAGGCTGCCGGCCTTGCAAAAGGGATTCCCGTCAACAAAGACTCTCCCGGTCCCGACCAGGGCTGCGGCTTCGGTCAGATTTTCAGCAAGTCCACGTTCAACAAGCAGTGTATCCAGCCGCTTCTTTTTCCGCCCGCCCATTTCCTTTACGGCTGCCCGTGGTTGGTCCGGCAAAAGAAGACCTGTTTAGACATCTCCTACAGGTTTCCCAGTCGTTTTTTGGCTGTTGCCGCTTCAGGGCTGCTGGAATATTCGTTGATCAACTTGTTGTAGATGATTTTGGCGGTCTCATTGTCCGTCAATTTTTCAAACGACATCCCCTGCTTCAAAAGGGCCGACGGCGTATGAGAGTCCTTGGTGTGATTGGAGATGACCTTCTGGTAATCAAGAATGGCCAGGTCAAATTCGCCCTGATTATACAACGCCTCACCCATGTAAAATAAGGTCTGCGCTGCCTGCTCTCCTCTGGGATTGCTTGCCAGCACCTGTTCGAAGCCACGATAGGCATCTTTATACTGACCTTTTTCGAACTTGGCCATTGCCTGTTCAAAGGGTCCTGAAGCCGTATCGGGCGTTGTAATGGTCTGCACTGAACCGCTCTTTTCCTTTTCAGAAGTCGTGGCCACAGGCTTTGCCCCGGTTGCTCGAGGCAGCTGTTCAGCAGCCGGTGCTGAAACAACCTGACCCGAGCCGACCCGCATTTTTCGAGTATGCGGAGTGACCCTGGTCAACGAAGCGGCACTGGGAGTTGCGGCGGCCATAACCGTACGTTTCCGGGCCAGCTCAGCCTTCCTGGCCGCCTCGCGGGCCCGTTGCTCAGCCGCACGGATCCGTGCCTGCTGCATGGAATCCATACCGGCGGACAGCTGCTCTACCTGTTGCTGCAGTTCAGCCATTTTCTGTTCATTGGCAGCCAGACGCTCTTCAACTGCCGCCTGCAGACTGGCCATAGTTTCCATATTCTGACGGCGATACTCTTTTTCAAGATGGTCGGCCTCTTCAAGGCGCGCTTTAAGCCGTAAAACCTCTTCTTCCACCTGGTCGATCTTGCTGACGGAACTGGCCTGTCGCTTCTGCATCTGATCAACGGTGGTCGACTTGACCTCTTCAACCCTCTGATTGACGGCTCGGACCTGATAGTTCAGTTTTCGAACATCGTCTTGGGTTGCGCACTGACAGAGCAAAAAAAGCGCGCAAACCGCCACAACAATATTTCGTATCCCCTTCATTCCTTCTCCTCTCTCTTCAAAGAGACCTGATTTTCATATACTCTTCATATACCTATTTTCTTTTTAATCAAATGGTAACTGGTAACTATTATGAACAGGTAGTGTAGCCTCCGAATCTAAAGCACACCTGAACAGTTACAATCAAATAAAAATGCAGCCGTTGTAAACTCAGCCGGACCCGACAAACGCTGACCTGAATCCGTGAGCGGCTTCCGGGCAAGAGATAATCAACTTGACCAAAGTTGATGGATTCATCTGCTTGCAATACGTTACACTATTATATATTTCTTTTCCGTCACGAATTCAGGTCTTATTTTGGACGGTTCGACCAGCGCGGATAGGACTGATTGCCTTTTAAGGAAAAGAGTACCTGCATACCCTTGCCGTTTGCAAAAATTCTACAGATCTCGGAATGTCCGTTCCGACGTCTGGAAAACGCCAGTTGCTTACCGTCCGGAGACCAGGTTGGTGATTCATAATCACCCCATTCCGAAGTCACCTGGGTCGGACGTCCGCCTTTGGGGTTAATTGTAAAGAGATGATACCGGCCTTCGATTCTCCCGGTATAGGCAATTCTATCCCCTTTCGGAGACCACGAAGGCTCACTGTTTTCTTTGCCCTCAAAGGTTAAACGCTGGACCTTACCGGAGCTCATGTTCATTAAATACAACTGCGGCTGCCCGCTCCGGTCGGAAACAAAAACCATGGTTTTACCATCCGGGGAAAACGACGGTGAGACATTGATTCCCATCCTGGCCGTCAACCGTTTAATGATCTTTCCCTCTCTGGTCATGAGGTAGAGATCGGGACTGCCGTCTTTACTGAGCGTCACCACCATGGTTTTACCATCCGGGGAAAAGGCAGGGGCCAAATTCATGCCTTTACGCCTGGAAAGTGACCGAGTAACCTTGTTCTGTCGCAGATCGGTTATATAGAGATCCTGATTTCCACGATGATAGGTCGTATAGGCCAGGAAATTTCCATCAGGTGTAAAGCGCGGCGATACACAGAGATGTTTATGCCGGGTTATCTGCCGTCGGCCACGATTCATCACGTCACCGAGAAACACCTCCTTGGCACCGGTTTCATCGGAGACGTAAGCAATGGACGTGCGGCTTATTCCCGGTTCACCGGTAAACTCCTTGACCAAGGCATCGGCCAGCCGCAGGATCATATCGTCCTGCTGTCCGGCCGCACCTTTATATCGCCTGCCGGCAAGCATCCGGTTTTCAGCGATATCCTGCAGCCGTCCTTCAACCACCAGTTCCCGTCCGGTGCGATCAAATTGTCCTCTGACCACATAGTCCACTCCGTAATCGGTCCAGTTGACATCTGGTCCTGTTCCAAAACTCTTGGGATCGACCACCCGGACAAAGCCATGAAATTCCAGGGCACGGCCAAGGAGATCAGCCATCTCTCGGCCGGTGGTCCCATCCGGAGCCCCGGATTTCCGATTCTGAAAGTCAGGGATGGCGACAACAACTTTACGGACATCACTAGCGGTGATATCGAGATAGACGCGTTCAGCCATGACCTGCGGCACAAAGCCGACAAGCAGGAGAATAAACAGGGATAATGATAGAAAAACGGGGATATTTGTATTTTTCATTACAAACCAGATACGGTTGATTAATTAGGTGTTCGCCAGTGTCCTGTCAACGATGAAATGACGTAATATTTCACCATATTTTGCTTTGTGCAAAAGAGCACGCACTTCACACTACGCCCTAGTGCTGGATACCGGCCGGACGTAATCGAAAGCCAAAATCCATCCGATCTTTTTTGAGCACTGCAGGAAACGGTGGCATGGGCGCTGCTTTTTTTACGGTCTCTTTTGCAAAGCGGTCAAAAATTGTATCTCCGGAACTTTTTGCAATCTTGACATTGATCAGACGGCCATCGCGCAGGACGGTAAACTCAACAATTGTTTCAAGGTTCGGTGACCATTTTTTAATTTCCGGCAGAACCCACAATCGCTGGACACGGTTGGCCAACCCCATGTAATACTGTTTTTCTATTGCCGATTTAACCTGTTTACTACCGGACGATGATCCAGAAGCTCTGCGTGGCGTAGACCTGACCGCCTGAGTTTCTCTAATAACCGAAGCCAGCTCCGCCCGTGCCCTGCGGGCCTCATCATCAGCCCGCTTTTCCAGAGTCCTTGCCCGGGCAACTGCGCGTTTTCGTTCCAGTTCCTGCCGTCTGAGCCTTTCCGCTTGCCGTTTGAGCTTCTCTGCCCGCTGCTGACGCTGTTTTTCTTCAACCAGACGGGTATCCCTGGCCTTTTTAATTTTACGCTTTAAAGGCCGTACCGATATCGGTTTAGCTTTCACCACCGGTGCCGGTTCCGGCTCGGGAGCCGGCCGAACAGGTTCAACAGCAACCGCCTTTTCCGGTTCCGGTGCGGGTTGCACCGGTTCGGGTTTTGGTTGGGCTTTATGCTCAGCAGCAGGCGGCGACGGTTTGGTTATGGTCTCGACAGGTTGGGGCAACGAGACCAGATCAATAGTCATGACCTCATCAAGCAACGGCTTTGGGTCAAACAGGTCCGGCAAATAAAACGCTCCGATAAAGATTACCGCATGAAAGACGATTGCAAAATTAATTGCCCTGCCCCACCGCCGGTCATGTTCATCCTGTTGCTGATAAAATTCTTTCTCAGAAAATGGAATTCCGTCCAACATGATCTTCGGCTATTTTTCCTTTTCCGATGGTCGGGTAATCATGCCCAGCTTTTCAAACCCGGCCCGTTTGATATCAGCCATGACGGTCACAACCAGTCCATAGGGGACATCTTTGTCTGCCCGGAGATACAGGGGCTGCTGTTTCTTTTCTTCAGGAAGCTTACTCAGCTGCTGACGAAGAAGAGCAGAATTTATCTTTATCTTGCCAAGATAAATCTCTCCGTCGGCATTGACGGACACGACCAGTGGTTCTTCCTGCTGGCGTAAGGATTTTGCCGTAGTCTTAGGCAGATCAACTTCCAACCCCTGGGTCATCATCGGCGCTGTCACCATAAAGATAATCAACAAGACCAGCATAACGTCGACAAGCGGCGTCACATTGATCTCGGCAACCAGCCGTTTATTTCCTCTACCGCCAACAGGGCCCATAGTCAGTGTATTTCAGTTTAAAAGGAGCAATTAAGAAGAGGGGAATACAGGGTCGGCAATCAGAGACGAATCATCGTCGCGCCAGGATATCCCGTTCAATAAGATTCAAAAAATCCGTGGAAAAATTATCTACTTCCGTTTCAACATCCATCTGTTTGTTCGAATAGAAATTATAAAAAATTACTGCGGGAATAGCAACGGCAAGCCCGGCAGCCGTGGCAATCAGCGCCTCGGAAATGCCGGGAGCAACAACAGCCAGTGAGGCTGAGCCACGGATGCCGATATCCTGAAATGAGGTCATAATACCCCAGACCGTCCCGAACAATCCGATAAATGGGGTGGCGCTGCCGGTAGTGGCTAAGAAGGACAGGGAACGGCCGAAACGTTCGCTCTCGATGAGCTGTGCCTTTCGCACAGTCCGTTTCAGGTTCTCCATTGTGGCCAGCTGCATCTCCAGGGTTTCACTGCCGCCCTGGCTTGTTCGGGCACTGCTGATCTTTTTCAGTTCATTAAAACCGGAGACAAAAACAGCAGCCTCCGGACTCAGAGTATATTCGCGGGCAGAGTCGTAGGCCTCATTTAAATTCTTGCTGGACCAGAACAGTTCCAGAAAGTCATCCGAAGCCCTGTTTGCCCGCTTGAATATCACCTGCTTGATAATGATAATAGCCCAGGAAACAACGGAGAACACCAGCAGGGTAAACATGACCAGCTTGACCATGAGGCCGGCCCCGGCCATCATTGAAAAAATTGACATAATTTTTATTTATTAATAAAATTTAAATGAATATACGTTGTTATCCTTTCTTTTCCGCCTGGTTACTACGGAACTGCAGACAGACCCTGTCCTTCCAGGCCTCGATCTGATCTTCAAAGTCGGTAATCGGGAATTCCAGTCCGCAACCACGGCAGACGACTTTTGCATTGTGTCAACGTCCTTTCAAATCAGCTGGAGCAGCACACAACGGACACTGCAGCCCCATTTCCGCTTCTTTTGCAAAAACAATGCCGGATGTATTCTTTTCCATAACAGATAAACCAGCATGGACGGATCAGGTAAGCGGAGCAAAGCACAGACTCCGGGTTTTCAGGTCACAGCCACAACGAACGATGAAAATAGCCTGAAAAGACAGCCTTTATGGGCTATTTTCAGATAAACCAGCATGGCTGGACCAGATTTTTGGGTCTCAGCCACAACGATGACACCGCTTCGCTGTTATGAAAATCGCCCGGATCGGCATCACTTCGTGGGCGATTTTCGGATAAACCAGCATGGCTGGACCAAATTATACAGGTCACAGCCACAACCAACTATGAAAATAGCCTGAGCAGACAGCCTTTATGGGCTATTTTCGGATAAACCATCAAAGGATAAACCATGTGCGACCAATGGTGTACTGCTGA
>CAZPXI010000135.1:5097-6928 GCA_964590715.1 uncultured Desulfobulbus sp. | reverse complement strand
TTATCGAACATCGACAACGATTGATTCCGGTCATGAACGGAGAACATATTCTCGGAGTGATCACCCGGACCGATCTTCTCAACCTGCTGGTCAATGATCCGTCCCATCTCCCGAAAAACCTGCTCCAGGAAGACGAGCACCCCTCGGTGGAACGGACCCGAAACCTGAACAGACTGATAACCGACAACCTGGACCGGGAGGTTATTCTCCTGCTCAGAGATGTGGGAGAGACGGCCGCGGCCCTGGGCTATGACGCCTTTGTGGTGGGTGGTTTCGTTCGCGACCTGCTGCTGCAGATCGATAACCTGGACATCGATATTGTTATTGAAGGCGACGGTATCCGCTTTGCCAAGGAACTGGCGGCCAGACGGAAAGGTTCGGTCCGCACCCATGAGAAGTTTGCCACCGCAACCGTTCTTCTGCCCGATAATAAACGGATTGATGTGGCCACCGCCCGCCTGGAATACTACGAATACCCTGCGGCCATGCCCACGGTCGAGCTCTCCTCCATCAAGCTTGACCTCTACCGGCGGGATTTCACCATCAACGCCATGGCCATCCACCTCAATCCGGACCGGTTCGGCACCCTGGTCGACTTTTTCAACAGCCAGAACGACCTTAAGGAACGTAGAATCCAGGTCCTCCATAACTTGAGTTTTGTCGAAGACCCCACCCGTATCTTCCGGGCGATCCGCTTTGAGCAGCGGCTGGATTTCCGCATCACCCGTCATACCGAAAAACTGATCAAAAATGCAATCGGCATGAAACTGTTCGACCGATTCTCCGGGGCTCGTTTTTTCGGCGAACTCAAACAGATCCTGTCGGCCGACAACCCTCTGCCCGCCCTGCGGCGAATGAACGGTTTTTCTTTGTTCCCCTTTCTCTGGCCCGACCTGCGGCCTAACCTGAAGATAGACCGGCGCTTTGTCCATGTCATGACCCAGGCCGCCCGGGCGGTCTCCTGGTTTCGCCTGCTCTACCTGCGCAAGCCCTGCGCGTTCTGGGCGGTCTACGTCCTGGCCATTCTGAGCCGTTCACGGGTCAGGGAGCTGATCAACTTCTGCATCCGCTTTGAGATCCCGGAACGGCAGACCAAAATGCTCATCCGCCAGAAAACCGAAGGAGAACGGATAGCCGGAGAAATGCTCCGTCGTCCGTATCTCAAGCCCAGTGAAATCTACTGGCTGCTGCTGGATCTGGAGAATGAAGGGTTGCTGTATCTCATGACCATTGCCCGAAAAAAATATATACTAAAGGCTGTTTCCCAGTTTGTGACCAGTCTCCGCGACACCACTCCACTGGTCAGCGGCAGGGATCTGCAGGAGCTCGGCTACGCCCCGGGACCACAGTTCCGCACCATGATGAATCACGTCCTTGAGGCCCAGCTGAACGGTACGATTCAGACAAAAAAAGAAGCGCTGGCCCTTGTCAAATCCCGCTATCATCCTTACCCGTCAAAGAAGAGCAAGAAACAGGGAGACAGGTGAAAGACTCGTTTCACCTGTCTCCTCTTCGACATATATTCTTTTCAGATCTGAATTGCGGAGGAAAAAAAAATGGCAAAACAAGTAGTGATAGACACCGATGAATGTATAGGCTGCGAAACCTGCGTTGAGCTCTGCCCGGAGGTCTTCGCCTTTGACGAGGACGCTGAAAAGGCCCACGTTATCAAGGCGGAAGGGGGTGATGAGGAGTGCATCGACGAAGCTGTCGGCTCCTGTCCCGCCGGATGCATATCCTATGAATGATTCTTTTTAATTTTCGCCCGGGTTCCCGGCACTCGTCATACTGAATGCCGGGAAGCCTTACTCATTCCCAGCCTGACACCTGA
>CAZPXI010000135.1:0-4997 GCA_964590715.1 uncultured Desulfobulbus sp. | reverse complement strand
CCTGACACCTGAATTTAATGGATATCAATCACTTTATACAACAACTCATCATTCTGGCACCGCCATTCCTGCTCTCTCTGACCTTTCATGAACTGGCCCATGGCTATGTGGCGTGGAAACTGGGCGACCCAACGGCGAAAAATGCCGGACGTCTGACCATGAATCCGCTCAAGCACCTGGATCCATTGGGGGTGATTGCCTTTATCATTATGAAAATCGGCTGGGCCAAGCCGGTGCCAATCAACCCCAACTACTTTAAAGATCCACAAAAGGGGATGTTGCTGGTTGCCCTGGCCGGTCCCGCTGCCAATGTGGTACTAGCCGTTGTCAGCGCCATCTTGGTCAAGGTTCTTTTACTGGTGCCGACTATTCCGATCTTTGTCCTCAAACCCATGGTGGGCATGCTGGTGGCAAGCGTCTGGATCAATATCATGCTGGCGGTCTTCAACTGCCTGCCCATCCCACCCCTGGACGGCTCCAAGGTTCTGATGGGGATTCTGCCACCACAGACGGCACGGAGTTACGCAAAGCTTGAGCCTTTTGGATTTATCCTGCTACTGGCCCTCTTTTACACCGGCATCATCTCCAAAGTCATCATGCCGATCATCAACTTTGCCAACAGCCTGCTCCTTGGCTGAACTCTCAAGATCCAGCCCGTCTTCCCCGGGCAAACTCTCTCAAACACTCTCAGGAACCGTCAAAGATAAAGGGCTTCTTCGGATTGTGCTAGGCAACTCCCCGGACATAGGATTGTACTGCCTGGAGAAACGACCCAGATGACAAAAGCCCCACTTCATGGCCGTATCTGAAACACTCTTGCCGGTCATGCTGAGCAGGTCTGCACGCACACCGTTGATTCGCATTATCT
Organism: uncultured Desulfobulbus sp.; assembly: GCA_964590715.1. Taxonomy (GTDB): domain Bacteria; phylum Desulfobacterota; class Desulfobulbia; order Desulfobulbales; family Desulfobulbaceae; genus DRLX01. The sequence goes on along the minus strand of CAZPXI010000135.1, from coordinate 4,129 downwards.
GCACATATGCTTTAGATGAGACACCGAATCTCTCTTTGAAACTCCGATGCAGTGATCGTTCCGATGTCCCGACAATTCGGCTGAGTTCATCAATAGAGTATGAATTTCTCAGATTGTTTCGGATGTAATTTTCTGCTTTTCCGGCAACGTTGATCCGTTCGGGACCTTTTTGTTCACAGTTCTAAGTCGTTTTGTATAAACGGCAACAATTTTACCCAAAAACCCTCCTCTCCCAAACTGTTTATGCTCATAGGACCAGAACGCGGCCTGCTCTCTCACCTGTTCCGCATCATAACTGTTCAAATCAAGACGCAATGCTGATGGAAAAAGGCCACAATCGACCGTTGAATGGATTGTTTTTATAGAATTTGGCAGTTTTCGGATAGCAATAACCTCGGCAGGCAAAGTAGTATGCAAATCTAATTGATATAATTTATTATTACGTATACTGTGTTGAATACTATTTTTCCCGACATTTGAGATGAAGAATCCAGGGCAAAGCAAAAAAATGCATTTCAGAATAATCGGCGTGACCGCCGTTTTTAAAGGGAACACGGAAAAAAATTTCCAGTGAGCATCCTGTCTACCCTTAGGGCTCGCTCAAAAATAACTTCGCATTCTGAGGAGCTATCATGACCTACATATTAAAACCAATGTATTGCGGGCTTGTTTTCTGCCTGCTCTTCTCCTGCTGCCTGCTGAGCTCCACCGCATGGGCTGAGACTCAAGGTGTTGAGCCGGAGGCGGATGCTCTGTTTAAGCAGATGAGTGAGTATCTGGCAGGGGTGCAGCGGTTTGAGGTTTCCAGTCAATCCACCATCGAAACCATGCTGGACTCCGGCCAGAAGATCATGTTGCATTACAACAGTGCAATCTCGGTCAAGCGGCCTGATAAACTCTTCTCCACCCGTAAAGGAAGCCTGATTGAGCAGAGTTTTTACTATGACGGTAAATCATTTACCCGTTTTGACCAGCTCAGGAACCAGTATGCCGTAGTCCCTGCACCGGCAACTCTTTCAGCAGCTCTGGATGCTGCCTTTGACCAATTTGAACTGATTGCACCGGGAGCTGACTTACTCTACCCAAACAGCTATGACAGATTGTCCAAAGGGCTTATAGACGGCTTTTACGTCGGCACAAGTTTTATTAACGGTATTGAATGTCATCATCTTGCCTTTCGTAATGGCGAGGTCGACTGGCAGATTTGGATTCAGGCAGGCGATATGCCTTTGCCGATAAAATACGTGATAACTTCACGGTGGATAACCGGAGCCCCACAGTACAGCGTCATCATGAAGTGGAATATCAAACCGGATTTTACGGATGATATTTTCCGGTTTGCTCCACCTGCAACGGCGATAAAATTGCAATAATGCCTAACATTATGATAACAGGGGAAAACATGAAAATAAAAACTAGAATTTTTCTTATAGCAGCAATCAGCGTGGTCATGATCGGCGGCGACATTGACGCAACCGCACCGGTTGGCTTTCGTCTCGTCAATGATGCGGAAGCTGTTATCGGACGCCCACTCACACCTGCGAGTGTGGGCGGAGTAAGGCGAAGAACCCGCCGCCGCACCGCAGTAGTTACGGCGGCGGTTGTTGCAGCACCTGCTCCAGTAGTTGTAGTGCCCGCACCGGCAGTTGTTCCTGCACCGGTGCCTGTTCCAGCCCCCGCACCGACACCGGTTACCCCACCTGCTCCTCCTGCTCAGTGAGCAGAGCTGTAACCATTCAGGAACTCCTGAAAAATTCATCGCCACAGTTACGAACCTTACTTGAAAAAGCAGCCATATAGAAACCAAAGGAAAATACATGACTTTCAGACAGACTTTCTTCAGCGGATATATCGTCATCCTTGCCACCGCCGTTTTCTTCAGCTTTGCTCTTCCAGGACGTGCGGCAGAGCAATACGAGGAAGCGGTCGTTCTCAAGGCATCGTCCCTGCTCCCTCAACAGTTGCAAAACAACACTTTGTTCAAAATTGATGAACGGGTTACCAATGGTGGATTTATAAATACCTACACCGTCAAGTCGGCCGACGGAACAACTCAGGTCAGTTCAAATATCGCCCTGTATAAATTGTTACGGGAGATTGAAGCTATTGAGGCGATGAAAAAGATCCAGGAAAGTGATGCCTTTGTCAAGTCCCTCAAGGAGTCCGGAGTTGCAACTGTTGAAGGAATAAAAAACCTGTTTAATGATCCGGGTGACACGCTTGATAAGGCGGCATCCGGATTAGGCAGTCTCTTCACCCGGGCGGAGGAATCCCTCTTTAAGAGCTCGCCGGGAGAGGCTGAAGACAGCAGGCTGGAGCAGACCGTTGGTTTTTCCAATGCCAAGCGTCAGGTGGCCTATCGATATAAAGTGGATGTGTACTCAAGAAATCCGGTCCTGCAGGAACACCTCGACCGTATTGGCTGGGCCGAATATGCCGGCGGGTTTACTCTGGGAGTTGCCACCCTGCCCATCGGCGGTGTGGCCGGTATAACCCTGTCCGTATCCGGAACTGCACGGCTGCTCGGCGAGGTTATAGCAACTACTCCGCCGGCTGAATTGAAATTGCAGAATCGGGCAAAACTTGCAGGAATGGGGATTGATGAAAACCTTGCGGATCTTTTTGTCCAGAACCCGCATTTTACACCTCTGCAACAGACCGCCTATGTTATGGCCCTTGGAAAAATGAAAACAGCCAAAGAATTGGCGTTACCTCTGCAGGCTGCTCTCCAAGTGAATGACCAGGATACGGCCCGGTATATGACGGCAATCATGGCGATGTTTGCAGGATATAATAAAAGAATTTCACCCATTGTACAGTTTAAAACCGTTGCCCGTTTTTTTTGCGGGGTAGATAAAAAGGGGCAACTGATTATTATGCTGCCGGCCGATTACATCACCTTGAACAAACGGCTTGTCTCAGGAATCAAGTCGGTTCAAAATGCAGACCACTCCGGTTATGCGCTCTGGACCATCGGTACTGTTTCACCAAAAGCGCAGGAATACATCACAAAATCCGGCTGGCACCTGGAACAGAAAGCGGCCGCGAAAATCGGATTTAAAATCAACAACAAACAATAGAGGTGAATTTAAATTGCATATGCAGGACAAATCTTTTTCACTGTGAACAGTGGACAGAGCAATCTTTCTTTCTGCTACAATGGAAAGTTTAAATAGAGGTTAAACGCCTCTCCCTCAAGGGTTGAGCGGGCGTCAAACTCCCACTGATAGCGGACAGTGATCGCGCAGATAAGTTTTTCATCAAGAATAATCGGCAGGTTGACCTCAGGCCCGAGTCCGTAAAGCCGTGACTTATTCAGATCAATTGATGACGGGAGCCGGGGATCGATTGATTGAAGATCACCGACGGAATCACTGGTCAGTTTCCACTGGCCGTAATAGGCCAGCCCGGCCGAGAGTGTACCGTCGTACCAGGAACGGCCGATACCGCCTTCAATGGTCAGAATATTGCCTACCTGGATATCCGAATCTTCTTTTTCCGAGTGGATTTCAAAATAGCCCATGGCTGAAATATGCCATTTTTTCTCCTTGTCGAAGTACAGGGTTGTGCCGGCACCAAACTCATGGGTCCACATCCCCAGCCCGGTATTGTCGTCACCGTCTGCACTGTACCTGCCGGTTGGAAGATATACTCCGTAGGTTACCATAAAATCCGCCCAGGCGAGATGCCACCCAAGGTTGACCGGCTGGATAAAGGTATCCGCGAAATTATAATTGGTTTGAGACTCGAAACTGCCGATCTCAACGATGTTGTCTGCGGCATACATACTGGCCGACATGCCCCAGTTTGCGCCGAAAATTTTGTACTCGCTGACCCACCAGCCGAACAGGCCGAATGAGTTGACGGTGATATCGTGCTCCGCCCCGGTCAGGTTAATTTCGTTGCCGTTACGGTCAACCAGTTTGTCGGCATAATATCCGGAATAGTACGGCGAAAGGACAATACTTCCTGCAGCGGGTGCCTGGGTACCTGATTGCAATCCCCATCCCCCTGGAGCATGATGCCCCTTGAAATCTGCATAGCCGGATGACGGCAGGGTGACAAAAACGACTGCAAGTCCGGTCAAGAGCACTGTTCGTCCAAACTTCATATCATAATCCTTTCGTTT
>CAZPXI010000134.1:0-6951 GCA_964590715.1 uncultured Desulfobulbus sp. | reverse complement strand
AGTATAGTGCTCATCAACAGGTTGACCAGGATTTCGGCAAAGGGGCAGACTCGCCAGCATCGGGCTGATAAGCAAATAGAGCAACAGCCAGAGCAGAAGATTGTGAAAACTCCGGGAATGGCGCTTCGTGCTCTTCATGTTTCAATTTCCTCTGATCTCTACAATGCTCTAAAAATACACCTCTCCCCTATTTTGTGCGGTCGATGATATACCGGGCAAGGGAACGAAGCGGATCGGCACGGTCTGAAAACTCCGATAGAGCATTGAGGCTTGCCTGCACAGCCCGGGTGGCCAGTTCTCGCGTTTTTTCAATACCGAAAAAGGCCGGATATGTTGCCTTGTCATGTTCGACGTCACTACCTGCAGTTTTGCCGAGTTGTTCAGTGGTCGAAGTAACATCAAGCAGGTCATCGACAATCTGAAAGGCCAGTCCGATATTATCACCGTACACCCGCAGCGCATCAAGCTGACTCCGTGAGCCTCCGGTACCGATGGCTCCGGACAGCACAGAGGCTGTAATCAGGGCACCGGTTTTGCTGCGATGGATGGTTTTCAGATCCTCAAAACTGATTTGCCGGCCTTCGCTTTCCATATCAAGAGCCTGCCCCCCGACCATGCCCAGCGAACCAGCAGCTCGGGCAATGGTTTGAATGATCTGCAGCCTTGCCGCATCGGAAAGTCGGGTATAACTTGGATCGGAGAGCAGGTCAAAGGCAAAGGTCAACAACCCGTCACCGGCAAGTATGGCCCCGGCCTCGCCGAACTTCTTATGATTGGTGGGATGCCCGCGCCTGAGATCATCATCATCCATGGCCGGAAGATCATCATGGATGAGAGAATAGGTATGGATACATTCAAGGGCGCAGGCGACAGGCAGCAGACGCTCTTCAAGAGCAGAATCCATGCCGACACACTCTCCAGCGGCCAGACAGAGAATCGGCCGCACTCTCTTACCGCCGACAAAAAGGCTGTAGCGCATGGCTTCGACATGACCTGCAAAGTCACCGGTAGCAGACAGCATCAGGGTATCAAGTGCCTGGTCAACCCGTTTTCGTTTTTCGGCCAGATACTGTTGAATATCAAACATGATGAACTCGTAAAAAGGCAAAACCGCCATTTGCGCAGTACGGAATTACAAGACGATATGCCCTCTCCACCGTCGTTTTCGTGGCTTCTCGGAGTCTCCCGAGTTCGCCCGTCATGTGGACATTGCCACATCACTACTGGAAGTCTTCGCTCTCTACGACACCGACAAACATGGATACTTCAAACAGATACCGGTTATTGTTGTTTAGCATAACGTTTTGCTCGTTCTTCCTGAAGTTCGTTGACCTTTGTTTCGATCTGTTTGACCAGACCGTTATAGTGATCCTTTCGCAAAATCTCGCGAAACTGTTCCATGTAGTTTCGGATCAGACTCACACCCTCGACTACTACATCATAGACCATCCACTGGTCCCCTTCAAGCAACATGATATAGGAAATGGGTATGGTTTTGTCCTTATCAATGAGCTCGGTCTTAACCTCGGCTCTCTTACCCCTGATACGCTGCTGTTTAAATACAGTGGATTGACCGGCATAACTTTGAATCTTGCCGATATAGGCATACTGCAGCAGCTCGGTGAACAGTTCGACGAAATTCTCTTTCTGCTCTTTTGACAGTTTACGCCAGGCCCTGCCCAAGACTCGTTTGGACATCTCGTCATAATCAAAACGTTCCCGAGAGATATCAATGAGCCGCTGACAGATACTGCATTTGGCATCATTTTTAAAATCTGCCTCGGCGAGTATCTTGGTCATCTTGGCGATAAACGGCTTCATCTGCTGCGTTGGATCGGGAACCGTTGAGGACAGAGCGTCAAAGGGTGTCGCCAGAAGGAGAATCATCAACATGCCGAGCACGACACTGGAAAAAACTGCAATACATTTGGTCTTCATAGTCATCTCTTTTTAAAAAAGCTGTACAAATGGACCTATTCACCGTTATCGGGAACGGAGTGATCACGTAGTTTTTTACGGTACTGAAAATACCCGTTTCTCAGGGCGATATAGGGGTCAAAACTGAGTTTTTTAAATTCCTCATACTCGCCCAGACTCATGGAAAGCTTGTTGGTTTCCTTACCGACATATATACCGGCCATAACCCCGAAATCATCGGTAAAGGTGTAATAGGGAGTCGCACCAAAGCCATCGACAACAGTGCCGGTAAAATCACGCAGAGTGGAGGGACCATAAAAGGGAACGACCAGATAGAAACCGTCACCGATACCCCAGGTTGCCATGGTTTCGCCGAGGGTAGCCTCGACCCGTTTAAATCCGAGTTCACGCCCGGCTGGATTACCAAGCCCGGCAATGCCGCCGGTGGTATTGATAACAAATCGAACAAACACCGTACCGGCATCGGAAAAACGTCCCTGGAGTAAACAGTTGAGAAAACGAACAGGCTCCTCAAGATTTCTGAAAAAATTCCAGACCACACCACGGATATCAGAGGGCACGACCTTACTGTAACCCTTGGCTATCGGGTTGAAAACATAGGTGTAGGTGGTGTCGTTAAATTGGAACATCGCCCGGTTAAACGGCTCAATCGGGTCGTCTGTTTCAATGGATGCAGGTTCATCTTCATAGAAATCATCACTGAGAAAGTCAACCCCATCTCCATCAGCCGAAAAACAGGGCTGAGCAAGAATGAGGAACAATCCACAGACGATGAGAAACAAGGTTGTATTTCGGCTGTAATATCTCATGGAAGAATATCGTCTATCTGGAAATATTTTATATTTTTTTTATCAGGAAAGCTAATCCATTACCAGAGGATTGTAAACCAACATGTTCAATCCGCCATTTAATTATCCGGTCCTCGGCAAAGGGGCTATTTTCCGGTCAGGAACGCAAAGGCGGCACCTTTCTGATCAAGAGGACAATGACCAGTACCAAAGCAATGGAAACCAAGCCAAGAACCGGAAAAACTGCAGAAAGCCCATATTTCTGCTCGACCAGTCGGACGATCTGTACGGCCACCGCACCAACCCCAAAAGTTAATACAAATTTCATGCCGTAAGCGGACCCATGCATACCCGATGGCGTTAAACGGGCGACCAGGGTGTTTTCAATGGGCTGCATTCCAAGCAGAAAAAAGGAATGAAAGGTAGCGAGCAGCATCAACGGCAAATCGGTTACCAGGCCGATAAGCAGAGCCGCAGGTATGGTCAGCACGTGAAAAACCAGGTAACTCCAGCGCAGATCGAATCGTTCCCCTGCCCTGCCGCCGACATACTGTCCCAGCATGCCGACAAGATACAGGCATGAGGTGAGGCCTGCCGCAACAACATTTCCGGAAAGATTTAGCTTAAACAGGCTGTTGATCGACGCATACACGCCGGTTCCTCTGATTTCAAAGAGAGCCGGCAGGGTTACTGTCGCCCCACGGTAGACAATGCCTCCGAGCATCATTGCCACAAGCAGAATAGCAAAACTGCTCCAAGAGGCAAATTCTTCTTTTTCCTCCCCCGCCTGTACTTTTTTATAAATCTTATGACTGTTGACTTTCAACAGCAGGAAAAGTCCGAACAAGTTGAGCAGGCCAAGGCCGATATATACAGCCTGGGGCCCCAGAAAATAATTAGTCAGACCGGCAAGGACGGGGCCGAGCGCCAGGCCGAGATTGCCGAACATTCCGTTATAGGCCATTCCGGTTGAAGTCTTTGAGACGCAACAGGCGATCCAGCCGAGTCCTGCCGGGTGATAAATACCCGAGAACAGTCCTATACCGGCCAAGGCCCATTGCAATGCACCGGGTGAGTCAATAAAAAAAGCCGCACCAAACCCGCTGAGGCCTGCACCCGCGTAGAACAGAGCAAGAAGAGGCCGGGCCCCGATCTTGTCGGCCAGATAGCCCCAGGGAAGGGCTGAAATTCCCATGAGGAGGTACATGTAAAAGGCCAGTTCAAGGGTATCCGCCATCCCCATTTCCAACCTTGCGGAAAGGGGTAACAGTATGGCCGGGAAAACCAGCATGTTGAAATGGGATAAAAAATGGCCATAACAGGTAACCGAAAGTATGCTGCGATCGTCTGCATTCATCACTGCATTCTCCTGCCAATCAAAGGCTCATGTAATGCTGCTGCAGGATTTTCTTGCCGACCTCTTTCATCTGTTCCTGTTTGACGATATATTTATAGGCCACGTAATATTTATAGATATTTCCAACATAGCGAACAGTTTCACGTCCTATTCGAGCAGCGGCAACAACCTCGACATTGTTGAACCAGAGATCCGGATCAAGTCCTCGCTCTTTTGCCTCTTTCCGCAACCGGAGAATCCTGGCCGGACCGGCATTATAGGCCGCAATAGTAAACAGATCCCGGTTCAACTCATCAAGTGTTCCATCGGAAAAATATCTATTTTTCATAAAATGCAGATATTTTGTGCCGGCATGTATATTATTTTCAAGCCGGTCTATTCGACTGATCCCGACATTTTTATCCTGTGCGGTACGGGGAAGGATCTGCATGATGCCGACTGCTCCGGCTCCGCTGCGTTTCTTCTGATTAAGACCGGATTCCTGATAGGCAAGAGCAGTCAGCAGAAGATAAGGGAAATCATATCTGGCCCCATATTTTTTAAAAAGTGTAATGGTCTGATTATACTTCTTTCTGGAGGCATCACTTAAATTATTTTTCACATAGGCGGTATTTTCCAAATAGCGACGATAGAGCATATTCCCGGTCAGGGTGCCTTTCTTGTTCTTTTTTACAAATTCGTTGATCACCTTTTTCAACTGCGGTGTATCCTTGCGGATTGCCCAGGCGATTTGTCCGTTGGTTCGCAATCTCAACTGCGGTTGCAGCTTGATGTTCTTAAAAATTTTTTCCCAGAATTTTCCTTTGTGGTTGTCAATAACAATCATCGGAACAAGTCCGGCATTGACCATTTCAAGCAAGTCCTCATCCTCTAGATATTCATCGGCTGCCCGGAGAACAACCTGTTTTTTACCAAGGGACTTGAGAGTATTATTCAAGGTTTGCAGTGACTCATAATAGCTGCTTGATTTCCGGACATATACCTCTTTACCGGCAAGGTCAAAAATACTTGCCGGTACCGGGTCACCGGCCCGGGTTACAATGATTTCCTCAACACCGGTCATCCCCGGGTCGGCAAAATCAACCAATTCCTTTCTAGCGGAGGTAATGGTCAGGTTGCCTGCCGCAATATCGCCGTACCCAGCCTGCAGATCTTGCAGCAGATGTTTGCGGGAGGTCGGAATAATCACAACCTTCACCTGCATGTGTCTACTTTTCAGTTGAGTGTTAATATATTTTTCAAAGGCCATCAGGCTATCGTAGGTCAGACCTCGTTTCCGTCCTTTGTCCAGAAAAAAGAAGGTCTTACTGGGCGGAACCAGGGCTCTGATCATTCTGCGCTTGACCATTGCCGGATAATCCCCAATCCATTTTTTCCTGCTCCAGGCATCTTCAGGGGCCACGGTGCCCATCTCATCCGTGTTCAGAGAACCAACAGCCTGCTGCATTACGGTGGTAGAATCCCGTGTCCGGCGTCCGGCATCTACTGCAGCAATATCTGTGTCCCCTGGCGCCTCGGTGTCTGCCTTGTATAACAGCCGAAGTTCTGGACCGATCAGGGATATCAGGAGAAAAAGTACAACCATGAGCACTGCCGCAACTTCAAAATACAATGTCAGTTTTTTCATCGGTTACCTTTGCTGACGATGAGAAAATGGGTATTGCATGGTGGATTCATTTTGACCTCAAAACCTGCCAAGGACTACAGCCCGTACATGCCTGGAAAAAGAACGATGGAGGCAAGGACCATGATCTGAATGCAGATAAACGGAATCACGCCCCTGTAAATATCAACAGTACGCACCTCCGGTGGACAGACGCCTTTAAGGTAAAACAGGGAAAAACCAAAGGGAGGGGTAAGAAAAGAGGTCTGCAGATTCATGGCAATGAGAATGGCAAACCACATGGGGTTTAACCCGATACTGTCGGCTATGGGAAGGAGGATAGGTACAACGATATAAGAAATTTCTATAAAATCAATGAAGAATCCAAGCAACATGATTGTAAGCATTGCAAGAAGGAGAAAGCCCCATTTTTCGCCGGGAAGCGAAGTCATGAGTTGTTCGACCAGACCATCGGCCCCGGTATAGACAAAGACCATGGAAAATGCGGTCGCCCCTATCAAAATGGCAAAAACCATGGCTGTAATCTTTACGGTTTCCAGGGTCGATTCATGGATAATCCGCCAGCTGAGCTTTTTATACAATGCGGCAAGAACAAGAGAACCCAGAGCTCCGACCGAGGCGGACTCGGTCGGGGTTGCCACTCCGGCAAAAATTGACCCGAGCACCATGACAATAAGGGTCATCGGCGGCAGGATTGCAAACACCGCCCTTTTGAACGCGCCTTTCCGATGCTCATCGGAGATCGTTATTGCAGGGGCAAGTTCCGGTTTTAAAAATGCAATTATGAGAATGTAGAGGATATAACAGCCGACCAGAACAAGACCCGGGGCGAGTGCCGCCTGGAACAGATCCCCCACCGGCAGCTGAAAAACATCCCCCAGGATAATCAGGACAATGGATGGCGGAATGATCTGGCCCAGGGTCCCGGAGGCACAGATGGTGCCGGAGGCCAGTTCCTTTGAATAGCCATATTTCAACATGACCGGCAGAGAGATAACGCCCATGGCGACAACGGAGGCACCGACGACTCCGGTGGAGGCGGCAAGCAGAGACCCGACCAGCACCGTACTTATCGCTACCCCGCCGCGAACCTTTCCGAAAAGAATGCCCATGGACTCAAGCAGCCGCTCGGCAAGTTCCGATTTCTGCAGGACAATCCCCATGAGGATAAACAGCGGAATAGCCATCAGGATGGTATTGGTCATGATCGCATAGATGCGAAAGGGCATCATGGAAAACATGAG
>CAZPXI010000133.1:0-6969 GCA_964590715.1 uncultured Desulfobulbus sp. | reverse complement strand
CTGGGGCCAGGACAAGGCCCGTATCGCCCGGATGCGTGAACATACTGAATTTTCGATCTACACCCCGGGATCCAGTGTCGGCCAGCCGGTCTCCGTACTCGACAGCCTGCGGGCTCCCGGATCGGAAGTCGCGGCAGATGATGAAGTCATGGCCGGTCTGGTTAATTCAGCAGTCTCCTCCCTGCTCGTTCTGGTGGGGATTAAGGCGGATCCCCTCAAGAGTCGCCAGCATATCCTGCTCTCCTCCATCCTGCTCCATCACTGGCGTAACCAGGAGGATCTGGATATGGAGAGTCTCATCGGCAGCGTGGTCAAGCCACCCTTTGCCAAGGTCGGAGTGTTCCCCCTGGAGAGCTTTTATCCCCAGTCCAGGAGGATGGAGCTGGCCATGCAGCTCAACAACATTATTGCCAGTCCCTCCTTTTCCGGTTGGACCAAGGGCGTACCCCTGCAGATAGACTCTTTTCTGTACACAAAAGCGGGCAAGCCCCGTCATTCGATTTTTTCCATAGCGCATTTAAGTGATGAGGAACGGATGTTTTTTGTCACCATGCTCCTTGGCCGTCTGCTTGCCTGGATGCGCCGGCAGGAGGGTAGCAGCGGCCTGCGTTGTCTGCTCTACATGGATGAAATTTTCGGCTACTTTCCGCCCAGTGCCAATCCGCCGGCGAAAAAGGCGATGCTGCTGCTGTTGAAACAGGCCAGAGCCTTTGGTCTGGGCATTGTTCTCTCAACCCAGAATCCCGTTGACCTCGACTATAAGGGGTTATCCAATATTGGAACCTGGTTCATCGGCCGCCTGCAGACACGTCAGGATCAGGATCGTGTACTCTCCGGCATTGCCGGGAGTTCGGAGTCGTTGAACAAAAAACAGTTTCGTGATCTGATGGCTGAGATGCGCAGCCGGACCTTCCTGCTCTCGTCGACCCACCGGTCTGAACCGGTACTGTTTGAAACCCGTTGGGTCATGTCCTATCTGAAAGGGCCTGTTTCACTGCAAGATATCGGCAAACTGACGAATACAACACAACCGTTGGAAGAGCCGGCTGCACAGGTGGCCTCCGGGGAACAGCCGGCAACAGTGGACAACAGTATTCCACTGCTTCCCGCTGCAATCGAGCAGCTGTTTATTCCTTCTCCGGTTCCCATGGAGAATATTCAGTACCGGCCCTGGCTGGTTGGGACGGCCCAAGTCCGTTTTTTTAACCAGCGCCGAAATATTGATCAGGAACAGGAGATCTGCCTCCGGCTGCCCGCAGGCCGGACTACGGTATCGCTTAACTGGGAAGATGCTGATTCCTGCCCGGTCCATCCGGATCAGGGCAGGCAGGAGCCACAGGCAGACAGCAGTTTTTTCCCGGTATCGACCGAGCTGACCAATCCCGGCAGCATCAGTACCCTGAAAAAAGAATTTGCCGATTTTCTCTACCATGGAGAAAAACTCGCTTTACTTCGGGTGCCGTCTCTGAAGTTGGAATCCAGGCCCGGGGAAAGTGAAGAGCAGTTTCACCTCCGACTGGCTTCCCTGTTGCGTGAGAAGAGGGCGCAGGCCGGACAGAAGGTTGAAGAGCGTTTCAGAAAAAAACAGCAGCAGCTCCAGGTTCGATTGGAAAAGGCCCTGGGGCGCCTGGATAAAGAGAAGGGGGACGTGAAGGCCCGAAGTGTGGATACGGCGCTTTCCTTTGGGGTTGCGATTTTTGGTGCCCTGTTCGGTAATAAAGGGGTGTCGATTGCAACCGCCAACCGCTCTGCACGCGGCGTGCGCAGTGCCGGGAGGTTAATAAAGGAGAAGGGGGACGTGCAGCGGGCGGAACAGGAGGTTGCCAGATGTGAACAGGCCCTGCAGGTGTTGGCTGATGAACTGCAGGACAGTCTCGGCGGACTCACTGATCGTTTTGACCCGGTCCGCTATCCGGTGGAGTCTTTTGCCATTACCCCCCGGAGAAACGATATCTTTTCGGTTGCTCTTTGTCTTCTCTGGGAACCGGATTTTGACTTTTCCGCCGGGGCAACCGGCGGATAGCTCCGGGCCGACAGGCACCAGGGCTTTTTTAATACAAAATGGCCCGCGATGATGGAACTTTTTAGGCTATTTTCATAACAGCGAAGCGGTGTCATCGTTGTGGCTGTGACCTGAAAATTCGGAGTCTGCGCTTCGATCCGCTTACCTGGTCCAGCCATGCTGGTTTAACCGATAATCTGGAACAGAGTATCTTGATCCAGTAACTCGGGAAATTTTATATGGACGGAAAAATCACTTTCCAGCAGCTCATAGGGCTGGATACCTATGGCAAGGCCATAGAGCTGCAGATGTCCGGGATCTCCGCCGACGGGAACCGTTATCCGCATGGTTCGGCCCAGCAGCAGGCGGGTATTTTCTTTTTTTGAAATCCGGATGAGAAAGGCCAGCCCGCCCTCTGAAATGTCGGCCAGTTCCCCTCTGAAACCGCGGCCTATGGGCTTGTTGTTGTGGTCGGTTAACTGGATCTGGATTTTACGAGAGAGTCTGGTCCGTTCGTATTGCCGGCGATCAAGTCCTTTCTTGTCAATAAGTTTCCGGGTCATATCGCACTGCTTATAGAAGCTCTGCAGTTTGGCTTCCAGCCCTGGGTACTCTTCCTGCCAGCGACGAAAACTGTCCAGCTTCAGGACTGAAATTTTGACCGAGGTCAGGGCCGTCAAGGTGACCGTCCAGAAAGAGGCATCAAAAAAGTTCTCGCCGATAATCTGGCCGCTGTTCATGCTGCTGACAAAGATGTCGCGTCCATCCTTATTATAAGAGATTTTTAGACTCCCCTGATTAATAAAATAGAGCTCATCATTTTTATCTCCCTGCCGGACAATGATCTCTTCAGGGGCAAACGTCCGTTCCTGCAGTTCATGATAGATGGCACTGAATTCAACATCGTTTAATTTCTCGAGTAAGCTTGACCAGGTATCAAGCTGATTACGGCTGACAGCCCCGGTCTTCTCTCTCTCTATGATTTCACCTGAGCGGATAATTTCACTTAGGGCCATGGGGTCGATTTCATAAAAACGTTCCCGCAGACGTTCGGCATTGGCGAAATCCTTTTTTTCAGCACAGTCGATGACGAGATCGTACAGTTCCTTTTTAGCCTCCTTGGTCTTTCCCCGGGCAGCCTTGCGAAAGATTGACGCCTCTTTTTCCGCTAAAGGATCATTTTTTCTGGTCAGGTGGGTGTGAGACGTGGGCTCCGGCTGTTGGATGGAATCGGTCAGCACCTTGGAACCATCGCTGATGGCCTGCAAAGCACTCTCTGCAGCAGCAAGAACTTTTGGGCTGTAATCGTTGATGCCCGGTATTGCTTTTGTCTGCACCACTTTTTTTAAGCTGGCCAGGGCTTTTTTGGAGCCGAGTCGGACAAGAGCAACACATATTTCCATCTGGAGTTGTTCTTTTTTCTGGTGTGGAGGGCCGGCGGAAGACTGCAGAAGATCGGTCAACGGCAGGACAATGCTCTCGTTGTGGATTTTCCCCAGTTGCCTGATGATCAGCGGTTTCAAGTCGTCGGAGGCGCTTTCAAGCTCCTGCAAAAAAAAATTCTTTCTTGCCGTCCCGCCGATGAGCCCAAGAGTTTGAATCACCTCCTGCTGAACCCGTAGATCTTCATGGCGAAGAAAGGGGACAATGGTTGCAAAACAGTCGGCATCACCAACATTTTTTAAGAGCCGGATAATATTGCGAGTGACGTACCAGGGCGCATCCTGCTGCAGCAAAAGCAGTAATGCATCACGGGCGGGTTTGCCGATATCGCCGATCAATCTCAACAGCAGTTCCCGTTCTTCCCTGCTTTCGCTTGTGCCGAGTCTTTCCATGAGGAAATTTGCAGCTCCCGCTCCCATCCGCGAGATCAGGTACCAGCAGTTATCACTTTCTTTATTTTCGGCCTGTATGTTTTCCAGTAGTTCACCGAGGAGAGCTGGTTCGGCCAACCTGGCCAGACAGCCGTGAGCAAGGTCATACAGGGCGGTGTGACCGTCCGGGGAATGTATGGTCAGGTCGAAGAGTACGTTGAGGGCATTGATTGCACGGTTGTACGCATTATGGGTAAGATGATGCCGGGTCAGCTGTTCAACCGCCTGCAAAGCCTGGCCGCCGGCCTGAAGGTCTTCCATAAAGGGCAGGGCTTGCTCAAGTGCAGGAAGAAGTCTGTCCATGCGCTGCCATTCTCCGGCCTGTACAAGAGCGGCGGCTGTTCTACCCAGTGCTTCTGCGCTTCCTCTGCGCACCTCAGTGTCTTTTTTCTGCAGACCGGTAACCATCTGGATCAACAGTCTGTCCGCAGCCTCA
The DNA here is from genome assembly GCA_964590715.1 of uncultured Desulfobulbus sp. Lineage (GTDB taxonomy): Bacteria > Desulfobacterota > Desulfobulbia > Desulfobulbales > Desulfobulbaceae > DRLX01. Next base: position 2,657 of record CAZPXI010000133.1, on the reverse strand, counting down.
TGCTTGTCATGCTTCAGCAGTCGTTTTACACTGCTCGGCAGGGCCTGTATGATCTGCTCGTTGGCCAGAACGGCATGGTCACCGGAGAGCAGCAGTTTGATATTTTCACGAACCTGCTCCTGGTTGACCTGCTGTGCCTTATCCTGCTGTTCCTGATGCATGGTAAGTGCAGCGCTTAGTTTTTCTCCCCGGACCGTGTTCATGAGCCGTTGGTAACCGTCAAGAATCTCCTTGGTCTCAAGAGCGGTTGGCGATGTCTGTTTGTTTTGGGCAAGAAGATTTAATCTCTGGGCAATTCGTTCAAACTGTTCATCGGACATCTGTGCAATAACCTGCCCGTACAGTTGTTCACCGAAAATTCCCTTGTAGCGCTGAACCAGGATCCTGCCGAGTTCTTGGTCCTGCAGGGTTGCCAGCCGGGAACCTGCCTGACCGGCGACCTGATCACGAACTGTCGGCGCAAGGTCTTGTTCGTATCGGGTCAGCAGGTTGGAGAACGCCTCAGGTGTCGAATTATCCTGTTGCCGGTCTGCAAGCTGTCGAAGGGCTGTGACCAGAACAGGTGCCGACCATTGCGGTTGCTGGAGCTGTTCTTTGAGGTGTTGCGGAGTTGGATTTTCGGAGAGCTCGACCAGTGTCCCGGCGGTTTTGATTCTGGCCGCAGCTTGTTCAATCTCTCCGGCCCGGCCGGTCTGCAGCAGTTTGGAAAAGATGCCCTCTCCTTGCCAAGAGTCATCGTCGTGCTCAATGTCGGCCGACAGCAATATCGAAGGGCGCGAAAGAAGCAAGGCCTCGAGCTGGTTTGTGTCCAGTCGTTCCACGGTTTTGGTCAGTAAATCATCACCAGCACTGTTTTCAGGCAGGGCAGTGAGCAGACGTATGAGGAGATTCGGAGCAAGTCCGGCCAGGGCAGCTGAGGAGTGTTCAAGGAGCCGGGCCTTTTCATCCGGAGCTGTTGTGTGATTGATCCCGTCGATAAGTGTGTTCAAGGCCCCTTGTTCCGCCATTGGCCGGCAGGAGGGAGAAACATCTTCATCCTTATCGGGAGCAAGCAGCTGCTGCAGGGCCACGGTTGAAAGTCCGGCTCCGTCTCCTGAGGTCTTACCAAGGATGAAACCGGCCAGGTCACCATCATCTATCTGCAGCCCGCCTCCTCCCGGACCGATTTGATCTTCAGTCACCACCTGCTCGCCTTCATGGACGGCAACATAGCGCTTTTCATCGACGCTGACGGATTCCAGCCCGGCCTCCTGTAGAAGCTGTTTGATCGGCTGTCCAGGCTGTATGTCGGTGCCGGCAGCAGAGAGCAGTTCAAGGAAACGAATACAGTCCGATGCGGTAAAACCGTTCTGAAAGGTCAGGGAATGAATCTGCAGGACATTGAGGAGTTCGACCAAGCCTTGAACCTGCGGACGTTGTTGATCTTTTTCGGGCAGCGGGTTGCCGTTGACCAGAATCTTCTGTTCCGAAGAGGCAAGAGTAATCGCTTTTTTCTCCTGTTCCAGGAGTCTGCCGAGAATTGCAATGACCTTGTTCGTGGTCTTGGTGACCTGCGGGTTTGACGGGGGATAGATCCGGATAGTGCGCAGGGCCGAGTACAATCTGACCGGTAACTCGGTGAAGGCCTGGCTTGTTGTCGGCTGATTGGTTGTCATCGGTTTAACGCGAACCTTTTTGAAAGAGGACGGTTTTAATCGTCCTGAAGATGACGAGTAAGTCTATGAAAATGGATTGGTTTTTGATGTAATAGAGATCGTATTCCAGTTTTCTCAGGGCGTCTTCTTCAGAGGCGCCGTAGGGATAGCAGACTTGTGCCCAACCGGTAATACCGGGTTTGACTGAATGACGTAGAGAGTAGTACGGGATGGATGTGGTCAGTTTTTCTACAAACACCGGTCGCTCCGGTCGTGGTCCGACAAAAGTCATTTCCCCTTTGAGCACATTCCACATCTGGGGGATTTCGTCTATGCGGATTTTGCGGATAATACTACCAATTCGTGTAACCCGGGTATCATTCTGCATGGCCCAGACTGCACCATTTTTTTCAGCATCCTCCCGCATGGAACGAAATTTTATGACATTGAAGCTTTCGCCTCGCTCTCCTACCCGTTCCTGGGTATAGAACACGGGACCGGGAGATTCAATTTTGATCAGCATTGCGGTAATAACGGTCACCGGCAGCGATACAAAAAGACCGAAAGACGACATCACTATATCCATGACCCGTTTAATAGAATAGCTGACGCGAGTGGACCTGAATCCTTCGGAAAAGATGAGCCAGGCCGGGTTAACGTTTGCCACCAGAATTTTCCCGGTAATGGCCTCGTAAAAGGTAATGCCGTCATCAATCTCAACCCCGCGGATCTTACAGGTCAGGAGATCGTGGATCGGCATGGTGCCCCGGCGGTCATCCAGGGCCACAACTATGCGTTCTGCATGGTACTGGTCACAGCTGGTCTTTAGTGGTGTTTCATGTGCGATCAGGGGCGCGTTGTGGGGGTTGTATCGAGGTGGAGTTTTCCCGATAAAGCCGGCGACCTTATAACCGGAGTCCTGTTTCTCTTCAATCTCCTGGGCAATTTCCACAGCAATTTTTCCGGTACCGAGAAGCAGGATCGGCTGGGCAAAAAGCCGTTTTTCGAGAACCGCATAATAGA
>CAZPXI010000132.1:0-6982 GCA_964590715.1 uncultured Desulfobulbus sp. | reverse complement strand
GGGAAGTTTTCCCGGCATGTCCCGAACAGCGTTCTTTTCAGAGTGTCGTTTCGATGCCCATAAATTGAAACCGCCGCTTCCTGTGCCACATCAGCTGTCTGGAAAGACATTCCTCGTAAGGTTCTACAATCATTGCATGCACCAGTCATAGGCATTTTGAAACATCCGCAGCCATGGCGAGACTTGTAATTTGATCATATCTTCCGGTAGCCAGTGGCATTGCCAGGGCAGAAAGGCCCGTTCCGGATGGGGCATCATGGCCAGATGACGACCGTCTGCCGAGCAGAGTCCGGCAAATCCATCCGGCGAGCCGTTGGGATTAAACGGGTATTTTTCCGTTGCCCGGCCATTGTCATCCACGTAAACCAATGGAACCATATTCTGATCAACCACCTTGCTGCGTACTTCCTTATCCGGAAAATGCAGTTTGCCCTCCCCGTGATCGACATGAATACCGAAAATCAGTTCTTTCATGCCTTTGAGCATGATCGCCGGGCTGTCCTGGACCTTGACCGTGGTCCAGCGCGATTCAAAGCGGCCGGAAACATTATGGATAAAGCGGGGCTGCTGCTCGGCGGTAAGGCCCCGGAACGGCACCCACCCCAGGAGGCCGAACAGCTGGCAGCCGTTGCATATGCCGAGGGTAAAGGTGTCGGGCCGATTATAGAACTCATCAAACATGGCTTTGAGCCGCTTATTGAAGAGGATGGTCGCGGCCCAGCCCTTGGCTGACTCCGGCACATCGGCATAGGAAAAACCGCCTACGGCCGCCAGACCGCGAAAGCCGTCCAAAGTGATTTTTTCTTCAAGCAGATCGGTCATGGTAATGTCCCAGGGTTCGAACCCGGCGGCAAAGAAGGCGGAACTCATCTCTCTATCCGAATTCGATCCCTCGTCCCGGAGGATGGCGACCCTTGGTTTTTCCGTCTGCTCAAGCAGGGCCTGCGCAGTGGCCTCCGGGGTAAAGGGCAGATGATACTTCGGCCCGGTCCGCTCAAAGATATTTTTCTTTTCCTCATCGGCACAGGCGGGATTTACCTGCAACCGTTCCAGCTGATGGCTGGTTTCTTCCCATTCCTCTCTTAGGACCAGCATGTCCTCATCTATAACTGTTTCACCATTATGCTGGATTCGGATCTGTTTTTCCGCTGTTGTGGTGCCCAGTAAAATCGAAGGAACCTCAGCCTCGGCAAGCATTGTCTTGATTGTATCAAGATGTGCATTCCTGCATTCAATGACCAGCCCCAGCTCTTCGGCAAACAGAGCAGCTATCGCCTCGGACTCACCCTGAAGGCCCAGTTCCAGGCCACAGTCACCGGCAAAGGCCATCTCCAGCACCGTGGTGATCAGGCCGCCGTCGCTGCGGTCATGGCCGGCCAGGATGAGATTTTGTTCGATCATTTTCTGGACGGCTGCAAAGGCCCTCCGGACAAGATCCGGATCATCCATGTCCGGGCATTCGTTGCCCAGTTGGCCCAACACCTGGGCCAGGGCGGTTCCACCCAGTCGTGTTTTTCCCGGGGCAAGGTCGATCAGCAGCAGGGCCGAGCCCGGTTCCCTGATATCCGGGGTGATGACTTTTGTGATATCAGTGAGGGCCCCATAGGCCGAGATGACAAGCTCTCGGGGTGATTTCACGGTTTCATTGCCGACCATGGTGGCCATGGACAGCGAATCCTTGCCGCCGTCAACCGCCATGCCGGTGGCAATCATGGCCTCGGCCATGGCCCGGGCCGCATCGTTTAGGGCCGCACCTTCGCCGGGGAGTTTAGGCGCCCACATCCAGTTGGCTGAACATTTCACCTGTTCAGGATCGTCGATCTTCGCCCACACCAGATTGGTCCAGGCCTCGCCCACGGCCATCCTGGCCCCGGCCGCCGGATCGACCAGCATCTTGATCGGCTGCTCACCGATTGCGGTTGCACCGCCGGTGAGCCCGAAGTGAGACTGGGCAACCACGGCCACATCAGCCACCGTCAGCTGCAGGGGACCGCAGCACTGCTGGCGGGCAATAAGCCCGGTCACGGCCCGATCCACCTTGTTGGTCAGAAAGCGTTTGGAACCCACCGAGACCAGCTGCAGAACTTTTGTTAATGCCTCACGAACCGTCAGTTCTTCGGGCAGGGACAGAGGCGCAAGCCCGGGATCAAGACGAGAATCTTCAAAGGTTTTCTGGGGGATATCGCCCAGAACCTCGTTGAGCTCCAGGTCAACCGGAGTGGAATCATCCTGCTCATCATGAACGATAAAACGCAGATCGCCGGTAACTTCGCCCAAAACCTCGCAGGCAACTTTTTCCCGCTTACAGATGGCCTGAAACTGTTCTATATTTTCCGGGCTGATGAGAAATCCGTTGCGCTCCTGGTACTCAGCCACGTAGATCTCCAGTACCGACATGGTGGGATCGCCGACCCGGATGTTACGGATCTCGATCTTGCCGCCGGAGTGTTCCACCAGTTCCTTGAGCACGTTGGCCGGGCCGCCCGCGCCCTGGTCATGGATCACGTCGATAATGGTCTTGTCGCCCATCTCGTTACAGGCCCGGATTACCCGGTTCATCTTCTGCTCCATCTCGGCATCGCCGCGCTGGACGGCGTTGAAGTCCAGTTCCTCGGCATTTTCACCCTGGAGCATGGAAGAGGCGGCTCCGCCGCCGAATCCGACCCGATAGGCCGGACCGCCGACCTGGGCAATGATCATCCCCTTTTGTTCTTTATCTTTTTCCGTGTGGCGGTCATCGATCTGACCGATGCCGCCGGTGAACATGATGGGCTTTAAAAATCCCCAGCGCTCGCCATTTTCCAGCCGCAGATCAAAGGAACGGGTAAAGCCCTGGATCAGCGGCTCACCGAATTTGTTACCGTAGTCGGAGGCACCGTTACTGGCCTCAATCTCAATGGTCAGGGCACTGGCCAGATTGGTTGGACAGGTGTATGGATTTTCCCAGGGCAGTTCATAGCCGGGAATATGGAGGTTGGCCACGCAGTAGCCCGCGGTTCCGGCCATGACAAAACCGCCCTTGCCGGTGCCCTGGACGTCGCGGATGCGGCCGCCGGTTCCGGTTTCCGCCCCGGGAAAGGGGGCGACCCCGGTGGGGAAGTTATGGGTTTCTGCGGTCAGCAGGACATGGTAGCGCACGTCGGCAGCCTGCAGGGGAGAGGGTTCGCCCGGATTTTCCGGGTGCAGGGTGGTGATATCGTGGCCTTCGACCACGCTGGAGTTGTCCTTAAAGGCAACAACGGAACCCTTGGGATGGGCGGAAAGGGTTTCGGTGACCACGTCAAACAGGGTGCCCTGCTGCTCCTTGCCGTCAACGATTTGTCGGCCCCGGAAAAAGCCGTGCCGGGAGTGTTCGGAGTTGGCATTGTTGAGATCCATGATCTCGACGATGGTCGGGTTGCGATTGTGTTTTTTAACGAAATAATCGTAATAAAAATTTCGATCCCACTCATCCATGGAGATGCCGGGGATTTCCTGCAGGGCATCCGGCCCCTTGGTCATCATGTCAACCTCATAAACCGGTTCGGGTTCAATTCCGGTTTCAAAGGTGGTCAGAGGTTCGGTATAGGGGCACTCGGTCATCCGGTCGTGGTGGGCGGCTATAAAATCCTGCAGGTCTTCATCCTCGGGCACCAGGTAGCGACGGGAACGTTCTACTCTGCTTACGCAGTCAAGGCCGATGGCTCGGCAGATCGACACCATGTTCGAGGACCAGGCGGTGGCAAAGTTGAGCCGCGGGCCGACTTCGACCACCCGGCCGTCGCTGAGGACCGGTGTCCGAGACACGGTCTCCAGCAGAAAGCCGTCGGCCAGCAGCAGGCGGAGTCGTTCGACTTCCTGGTCGGTCAAGGGGCGTGACGATTCAATATTAAAGCAATAGGCTCGGGTTTCATCGATCCTGCGGTAGAGCTGGGTGACAACCATGATAGTTTCCTTTGAAAAGGGGGTTAGGGATCAGTGGATAGTGATGAGTACCTTACCCTTCAGCTTTCTTCATAAAAAAACAAGAAATCCGGTGGGCGGTGCCCACCCTGCATCTCTTTGTAATCTCATGCCATTCGTAGGGTGGGCACCGCCCACCAGCTACTATTTTTACGGGGTACAATTGTTTCGGTTGCAGGTCTCAAACCCGCTTGGTGTATAATTACTTGCCTGAAGCGGTTAATGGAAAAAGAAAATCCTATCATTTTAAGGTCGATTTTGCAATCAGATAGGAACGGTAAAATCGACCGCAAAAAACGGGGCATGATTGGAGGTGAAGATCGGCGGGTCATGCCTGATAATAGGGGCGATAGCCGGGTGTTTTTTAAACTCCTGGTCGAGAAACCGGCGGATTTTTTTTCGATCCCATCCCCGGGGATGGGCAAAGTCGCAGTACAGGGAAAGATCGCCTTCGTAAAAATTATGGATGGCCAGCTGTCCGGCCTCGGGGCTGCAGACCGGCATGTTGAAGATAGCCAGGTTGAGGAAGGTGACCGCCTCGTAGTGGCCGGCGATAAAAGAAAGGGTTTTGCGGGCCTCGGTAATGGATTCGGCAGGAGTACCGAACAGCAGATAGACATAGGTCGCGATACCTGCCTGCCTGAGTGCGTCCAGCACCCGGGAGACAAGGGTGAGATCAATGCCCTTGTCCATGGCATCAAGTACATCCTGATCTCCGGACTCCAGACCAAGTTTCAGCATCACGCAGCCGGATTTTTTTAATCTTCTGCAGAATGCAGGATCGGCCAGTTGTCGGCAGGCCCTGGCAAAGCCATACCAGGGTGATCCGGGCGGCTGTTCAGCAAGGGCGGTCATCAGTTTCGGGCTGAGGGCATTATCAAGAAAGTGGATCAGCGCTGGAGTTTTCCGGTCGCGAAGCTGTGCCAGATCCTTCAGCACCTGACCCGGCGGCAGGACGGTATAGGGATTGCCTTCCGCCGTTTCCGGGCAGAATGAGCATTTATTCCAGTAGCAGCCGGACGATGCTGCATAGGGGAGAATAAACCCCGGAGCCATGTAGTTGTGATCGGAAAGCTCCTGGTAATCGGGAACAAGATCTCTGTTTGTCTGCAGGCCGAGCAGAGCAACAAGCTGATCTTCGCCGGGTCCGGCGATCAGATGGTCGATGAGTCCGGCAAAGGGGTTTTTCCAGCAAGGATTTCGCATCCAGCTGGTGATCAGGCCGCCGCCTGCAACTATGGGCAAATCGGGCATGTGTTTTTTCACAAAGCCGATCATCGCAAAGCAGGTCAGGGCCTGACTGAGGAAGTTGAGGGAAAATCCGATCATGGCGGGGTTGTTTTCGGTGATCAGCTGCTCAAGTCGGTGTCGGAACCAGGGGTAAAAAATATTGGTTTCCGGTGTGGCGGCAGCCTGCAACAGATCGTCACTGTTCAGCGGCGAGAGGGTCGGATCCTGGTAGTTGGCCAGATTGAGGGTAATGCCATGGGTTTTACCGACCTGTTCAAGTACCCGGTTGATGTCGGCCACCGCCCGTTGGTAGCGTGAAAGGTTACTGTAGAGCTCCGGATCGCGCAGGTTGCACAGGTTTTGTTCCAGACCACGGACCGCCCGTCTGCTCCAGGTATCTTCCGGGGCATGCTCCCTTGCTAAGAGAAAGGAAATCCCTTCAATATTGGCATCAACGATGGTGCAATGCTTTCCCGCCGCCTGCATGGCCCCGGCAAGGCAGGCGATGCCGGCCGGTGGTTCGCAGGGCTTGGCCAGGGGCGGGAAGATAAGCAGCATCTGATGGATCCGAAAATATGGGCCTCACGCAAAGACGCGAAGACGCAAAAAAAAGGAAATTGAAAAAATGGGGAGTTACCCTCAGTCGCTGATATACGAGCAGCAATAGTCGGTCAGGGTTTTGATCTTGAGTTTAAATTTTGCATTGGCCGGAACTTCAAAGGACTCGCCGCCCTTGACCTGCTGCCAGCCGTCCTCTCCGGGCAGCAGGATCTCCAGCTCACCGGCTAGGATTTCCATGATTTCCTTTTCTTCGGTGCCGAATTCATAGTCGCCCGGCTGCATGATGCCCAGGGTCTTACGGCTGCCGTCGTCAAACTTGATCACCCGGCTGGTGACCTTGCCGTCAAAATAGATATTGGCCGCTTTGACCACGGTAACATTTTTAAATTCAGACATGATATACTCCATTATGCTTTTTTTCATTTGGTTACGAACAGGCGGTAACCCTTGCATGGGCCGGAAAAAAATGCAACCATAAAGCACTCAAAACTGGAAACTCGGAACTCGGAACTCGGAACTCAAAACTCAAAACCCATCCTATGCAGCTTACCCGCGAACAACAGCAGATCGTCCACCATGGTCAGGGCCACGCCCGAATCAGTGCCGTTGCCGGTTCCGGTAAGACCACGGCCATGGTTGCCCGGGTGCACCATTTGCTTGACCAGGGGGTTGCAGCAGAAAATATCCTGGTGTTGATGTTTAACACCTCGGCCCGGGAGTCCTTTGCCGCAAAGTTGCAGGCCGCCCTTGCCGGAACCGGTTATGCTCAACCCCCGGTCCGTACCTTCCATTCCCTGGGTCTGCGCCTTGTCAAAAGCTTTACCACGCGCGGTGCCCTGCCTGCCTTTACTTTGCTTACCCATGAGTATCAGCTGGAAAAACTTGCCCGCCAGGCCGTACAGCAGTATTCCACCACCCACGGCGGTGATGAATCCTGGTTGACCCGGGAGAATATGGAGGGGTTTATCACCTTTATTGGTTTGGTCAAGGCCGACACCCGGCCTGCCCGCAAGCTGTTTGATGCCTTTGAATTTGATGACCGGTTGGAGTATTTTGTCGACGCTTTTGCGACCTTTGAACAAATGCGGACCGCTGCCCGGGCCCGGTTTTTCAGTGACCTGATTCATGAGCCGGTTATGGCCATGCAGGATGATGGAGAACTGGCGGCCTGGGTCGGTAACCGGGTGGACCATATCATTGTCGATGAGTACCAGGATATCAACGAGGTCCAGCAACAGCTCCTGCGCTG
>CAZPXI010000131.1:5355-6992 GCA_964590715.1 uncultured Desulfobulbus sp. | reverse complement strand
GCACAGACCTGATCACCGGAGAGGATGGTAAAGCCGGCGGCCTGCAGGCTGTTGATCGCCTTGTCCATATCATCAAAGCGGAAAATAAGAACCGCATTTTCACCGCTCTTGTTGACAAAGGCATACATATACTCAACATTCAGCCCCTCGGACTCAACTGTCTTTAATACGCTGGCCAGGCCGCCGGATTTATCCTCGACCTCAACCGCAATGACATTGGTTTTACCGACGGTAAAGCCGCCCTCTTTAAGCACTTTTTTGGCGGCATCGACCTTGTCGACGATAAGACGGAGGATCCCGAAATCAGCGGTATCCGCAACCGACAGCGCCCGGATATTAATATTGTTCTCCGCAAGAATTCCGGTAATCTCCGCCAATCGCCCTGATTTATTTTCCAGAAAAACAGCAATCTGTTCTACACGCATGACACTCCCCCTTCGGGTTCCGGGTTTTGAGTTCCGGGCTCCGGGTTTCGGGTTTCGGGTTCCGGGTTTCGGGTTTCGGGTTCAAAGTTTCCGGTGATCAATCACTCGCTGAGCCTTGCCCTCGGAGCGTTGGATGGTGCGGGGCTCGACCAGTTTAACCTTACAGGTGACACCGAGCAAATCCTTGATCTCAACCTGGATCTTTTTGGTCAGATTTTCCAGCACCCGGACCTCATCGGAGAAGACCTGATCACTGACCTCAACCAGTACGCCCATGGTATCAAGATTGCCCTCGCGGTTGACCTCGATCTGGTAATGGGGCTCAACACCTTCAATGCCCATCAGGACATGCTCAACCTGGGAAGGAAAGACGTTGACCCCGCGGATAATAAGCATGTCATCGGTGCGACCGGTGACTTTTTCCATTCTGACCAGGGTTCGTCCACATTTACAGGGCTCGGCAATCAGACGGGAGATATCCTTGGTCCGGTAGCGGATAATCGGAAAGGCCTCTTTGGTCAGGGTGGTAAAGACCAGCTCACCGGCCTCGCCATAGGGTAGCGGTTCAAAGGTGTCCGGATCAACGATCTCGGGCAGAAAGTGATCTTCCAGAATATGCATGCCGTGGTCGGTTTCCAGACATTCCATGGCCACGCCGGGACCGATAACCTCGGAAAGACCGTATATATCAACCGCCCGGATCCCCAGTTTGCGCTCCACTTCCTCGCGCATATTCTCGCTCCAGGGCTCGGCCCCGTGGATACCGACCCGCAGTTTCAAATCTTCCGGCGACACGCCGACATCAGCCATGGCATCGGCAAGGTTGAGGGCATAGGACGGAGTTGCCATCAGCACGGTGGAGCCAAAATCCCGCATAATGGTGATCTGCCTTTTTGTATTACCGCCGGAAACCGGAATAACCGTAGCGCCCAGCGCCTCAATCCCGTAATGGGCACCCAGCCCTCCGGTGAACAGACCGTAGCCGTAGGCATTATGGACCATATCACCCTTGGTGACACCGGCCATGGACAGTGCCCGGGCCATAACCGAGGCCCACATCTTGATATCACCCTGGGTATAACCGACCACGGTCGGCTTACCGGTGGTTCCGGACGAGGCATGGACCCGGACCACATCTTCCATGGGCACCGTAAACAGGCCGAAGGGATAGTTGTCCCGCAGGTCATCCTTGGTCGTAAAGGGCAGTTTTTT
>CAZPXI010000131.1:0-5255 GCA_964590715.1 uncultured Desulfobulbus sp. | reverse complement strand
GGCCGAAGGGATAGTTGTCCCGCAGGTCATCCTTGGTCGTAAAGGGCAGTTTTTTTAGATCGGCAAGCGACTGGATATCAGCAGGCTTCACCCCGGCCGCATCCATTTTCTCTTTGTAAGGAGCGACAGTTTCATAGACCCGGTGGACCAGACGCTGTAAACGTTTAAGCTGAATGGATTCCAGCCCGGCCCGGGGCAGTGTTTCTATCTCATCAACCCGCATTGCATCTCCCTTTTTTGAGTTTTTTTTTACACGCTTTGGATTGGTGGGCGGTGCCCACCCTACCACTGAGTTCTGAGTTCATATCCTACCGCATATATCAGGCGTAGACCAGCTTCCGACCGGCCTCAAAGGCCTGCTTGTTGACCTCGCGGAAAGCGGGTTTTACTTTGGTGTCAATTACATCAAGAAAAACCTGGGGCGCAACGGCCAGGAAATTGGACATGGCCCCGACCATGGCCACATTGGCGGTTCGCAGTTCGCCGACCTCTTCGGCCACCGCAAAGGCGTCAACCGCTACCACGTTGATGCCGCGCGAGGTCAACTCATCCAAAATATTTTCCGGATATTTCATCTGCCCCTGGGCAACTGCAGGCGGCAGAATTTTCTGGGTGTTGACCACCACCGCACTGTCCTTATGCAGATAGGGCAGATAGCGAACCGCCTCCAGGATCTCAAAGGCGACCAGAATATCAGCCGTACCCGGTTCAATCAGGGGTGAATAGACCCGCTCGCCATAGCGCAGATGGGCCTCAACCGAGCCGCCGCGCTGGGCCATACCGTGAACCTCGGACTTTTTGACATCGAAACCGGCCTGCAACTGGGCATAGGCCGTCAACTCACTGGCCAGCAGAATACCCTGACCGCCGACTCCGGAGAAGAGAATATTTCCACTCTGCTTCATCAGTTCTCCCCCCGTTTGCTGATTGCATCAAACTTGCACAGCTCGGCACACTGGCCGCAGCCGTTACACTGGACCTCGGTAATCATTGCATACCCTTTTTGTTTTTCCTTATATCCCCGTTCCACCGCCTGTTCGCCCGTCAATGGATGCCAGCTGATGGCCGGACAACCCAGACGCACACAGGCCCTGCATCCGGTACAGTTTTCCAGGTTTGTGCAATAGGGCGGATTTTTTGCTTTCACCACTTCCGGCAGCAGGGCACAGGGTGCCCGACTGATAATCACCGAGGGCTCGGCAGAGGCGATTTCCTCTTTCAACACCTTACGGGTTGCATTGATTGCATGGGGATCAACCACGACCACCCTGGGCACGCCAAGGGCCATGCAGAGTTTTTCCAGGTTAATGGCATTGGCCGGTTCACCCTTGATATTTTTACCGGAGGCCGGATTCTGCTGATGGCCGGTCATGGCGGTAATCCGGTTGTCGAGGATGATCACCGTGGCATAGGATTCGTTGTAAACCGCATTAAGGAGCCCGGTCATACCGGAGTGCATAAAGGTGGAATCACCGAGTACGGCAACGACCTTGCCCTCGCCTTTCTTGCCCAGGGCCTTGGTCATGCCGTGGGCTACGGTTACGGAAGCTCCCATGCAGACACAGGAATCCATGGCCGAGAGCGGCGGCAGAAAACCCAGGGTATAACAGCCGATGTCACCGGAAACAAAGACATCCTTCATTCTTGACAGACCGTAAAAGATACCGCGGTGGGGGCAGCCGGCGCACATATTCGGCGGACGCATGGGAAGATCCAGCGGCGCAAACAGCTCACCCACCGAATCCGGATCCACGGACTTGCGAACCAGAAAAGAGTTCAGTTCGCCCTGGTTCGGAATCATGTCCTTGCCGTGACAGTCTATGCCCATGGCCTTGATATGGGTTTCCAGAAAGGGATCAAGCTCTTCGACGATGACCAGATCTTCAACCGAGGCCGCAAAGTCGCGGATCATCTGCTCCGGCAGCGGCCAGACCATGCCCAGCTTCAGCACCGGGGCCTCGGGAAAGGCCTCTTTGACATAGTTATACGAGGTACCGGCACAGATAAAGCCACGCGGTCCTTTGCCCTCCTCCACCCGGTTTTCAGGCAGAGTCTCGGCCAGCTCGCAGGCGGCGGCCATTCGTTTTTCAACCTCGATCCGCCGCATACGGGCATTGCCGGGCAGCATGACGAATTTTGCCGGCATTTTTTCCAGGCTGCCCTCGGCTGCGGCAACAGGTTCGCCCTTTTCGACCACCCCCTTAACATGGGCTATCCGGGTGGTGATCCGGAACAGCACCGGGGTATCGAGTTGCTCGGAGAGCTCAAAGGCGGTCCGCATCATTACCTTGGCCTCAGCCGGATCAGATGGTTCAAGCATGGGTAGTTTGGCGGCAAAGGCATAGTTACGGTTATCCTGCTCGTTCTGCGAACTGTGCATCTGGGGATCATCAGCGGTCAAAACCACCAACCCACCACGTCCTCCGGTATAGGCGGCGGTAAACAGGGGGTCGGCCGCCACATTCATGCCGACGTGTTTCATGGTGGCAAAGGCCCGCACCCCTGCAAAGGAGGCACCGATTGCCACTTCCAGCCCCACTTTCTCATTGGGGGCCCATTCACCATAAACCCCGTCATACTTGACCAGGTTACCCATAATCTCCGTCGACGGCGTCCCCGGATAGCCCGAGGCCACTTTGACCCCGGCCTCCCAGGCACCAAGAGCTATGGCCTCGTTTCCCGACAGCCAGAGCTTGTTGTCTTTATCATCAAAAGCCACGTAGTACTCCTTGCTTACATATAATTATCCATGCGGCCGGTCGCATTTTCTGCTTCCACAAATCGTGCATCCATAGCCATCCCTGTCCAGCGGCTGAACAGATATGCTCAATCCTGCATTGTTACCCCAAAAGACCGGTGCGAGGCAAGAATTTTCCTTACCGCGCAACCGCTTTCTCCCGGTTCTCTTTAAAAGTCATCATTGCCCGTCCATGATCAGGAAAGATATCTGAAACAAAAACAGCGACCTCGGTTGACTGCAGCAATAAAAGCACCTCATCCTTTAAAACCGAAATCGACCCGCCGCGTGAGGCCTCAACCATCCCGGCCAACCAGTCGGCCGCGCTCCGGACCTGACCGGCAAAACGACTCGGCTGGAATATAAAGACTCCGTTATTGGCGGTCTCGACACGTTTGGCCGCTTCGGGACCTAATCTCATGGCCACACCATCAGGCAATCGAGATCGATCTTTTTCCGACTTTAAAATCCGTTTCAGGCTGTCCGGACCATTGGCCAGGTATAGCATATTTTCGGTCAGGGCAACCGCCGGCTGGGTCGCCTCCCCCGGGAGCAGGGCCCAGGAATAGATGGTATCCCTGCCCACCTGTTGTTGCTGTTCACCGGTCATTCCCCGGTCGACCGCCTTTTGCCGGACCTGCTTGAGCAAGGCTTCTGCCACCTGAGGGTCTTTGACCTCAAGAAATACAACAAGCTTGGGCAGGGGAAACATGCCCTCTTGAACAATCTCTTTTAAGATGAAACCATATTGGGGGCCAAAGGCCTGGACAACTTTTTCCAGTGAAAGACCAAGTTCCTGCTGCAGCCTGTTGTCCAGTTTCCGGTACCGTTCCTCTTCCGTGGCCGACAGGGTTTCCAGCAGGGTTGAAGAACCCAGACTCGAAGACCAGCTGTAGAGTAGCGGGTTTTCGTCGAGCAGCTGCAGGGTTCTGTTTTCTTTGCTTGCCGAATCAACCAGTTCCTTGACCGCAGGGTCAAGAAATGCATAGTCATAACGGCTGATGGACTCTACTTTCCAGTCGTTTTCGGTCCGCCCCCCGGCCGTGCCGACAAACTGCATTCCCTCAAGATATCGACCGGCCTTCTGCAGGTCTTCATCTTCCGAGGCCAGCAGATACGGCTGCAGGCGATCCAGCTGAATAAAACCGCGGCTGTAGGTTTTCGTCATCGACAGTCCCTGCCAGAATTCCATAACCGCAAGGAAATGTTCTGCCTGCCGCAGGGTTTTGCCGGAAGCCTTTGCCCTAACGCAACGCTCGATGGCGGCTGGATTACGGGCGAGAATCAGGCGGCTGCCCTCGGTGTATGCATACACCGTATTCGCGTCATCCAGCTGAATTCGGGTCAGAGACAAATCTCCACTGACGAACTCGCTGACATCTTTATGGAGCAGGGTACGGGCAAAGGTTTGCAGGGCCTTTGACGAGGAGGTGGTTGCCAGGAGAACCATGGATTTTTCCATAGCCTGCTGCGGGTTGCCGGCAAAGAGATCTGCATCTACGGGCAGCAGTGCCAGATCCACATCATCACCAAAGATCATGCGGAACCCCGGATTGTGCAGAATTGCAAACAATTGGTCATAGCCCTCTGTATAGTCACGGATCACCTTGGGCTCGACCTGCAGATCAGCCAAAATCCGGGCCATGGTCTCCTTGGATAAAAAATTACCCAGGGCGGTCTTCGGAAAGAGATCCGTCAGACCGCTTAAATCCCGCAGACTGATCGTTGCCAGGGTGTCAGGGGGCAGATAGTCGGCATAACCGGTATCAGCGGGCACCTCCGAGGTCCGGGATAAAAGATACACGCCTCCTGCACCAAGCAGGAGAATGACCAATAATAGACTGATTTTTTTCATTATATTCTCCGTAGAGCGTAAATGTTCGGGTGAGTACCCAATTGCTACCCAAGCCACTACGTTTAAATTGTTTAAGCGTTCAAACGTCCGCCGCCTCAATCTTTTCCTGGGCCTCTTCCCATTTCCGGTACGCGCGTTCAAGATACCGTTCCACCCGGCTGTATTCACGGCTGGTCTCAGACCAGCGTTCCTGATCGCTGTAAAGGTCGGGATCGGCCATCAGCTGTTCGAGTTCGGCCTTGCGGGTTTCATTTTTTTCGATCTCTTTTTCCGCAGCCGCGCTTTTTTTCTTCCATGGTCCTATCTTGGCGTTGAGCTGCTTTCTCACCAGGGCCTTGGCCCGGCGTTGGGCCTTCTTATCACCCGGCTTTTCCGGCCCCGATTTTAACTCTTTCTCCGCTGCAGGTGAACGCACCGAATCCTGCTGTTCTTCCTGCCGGCGACGGGCCAGATAATCATCGATATTTCCATCGTACAGGGTTCCGCGGCCGTCCCGGATTTCCAGGACCTTGTTGACAAAGGAATTGGTAAAAAACCGGTTATGGGAGACGATAATAATAGTACCCTCATACTGGGCCATGGCCTCCTGCAACACTTCCTGGGAACTTATATCGAGATGGTTGGTCGGCTCATCAAGCAGCATCAGGTTGGCCGGACGAACCA
>CAZPXI010000130.1:0-7125 GCA_964590715.1 uncultured Desulfobulbus sp. | reverse complement strand
AATAAGACGAACCTCTCGATGTCGTGGCTGGTTATATCCCGTAGGAGCCCGCCCCTGCGGGCGATCTGTGGCAGGATGCACCCGTAAGGCATAAGGGCTGCCGGGGCCGGTTCCCTGATTTTTCAATCAAGCGCATTTGTACAGCGCCCCTTTTCAGGTTACCTGAGATGCTGATACAGATTATATCCGCCGATAAAAATAACCATCAATCCTGCCCAGCGCAGAAGTTCCGCCCGCATTGAGGTTGACAGCAGGTGAACGGCGCTGCCGAAGACAAAGAGGGCGGGCAGGGTGCCGAGGCCGAAGGCCAGCATAATCAGGCCGCCTGTAACAGGAGACCCCCTGCCGGCAGCGGCCAGGGCAATGGCATAGAGAAAACCGCAGGGCAGAAAACCCATGATCAGGCCGACCGGAAATGCCGCTGCCATGGTCGGCAGCTGCCGGAGTCTGGTAACAGCCCTTGTCATGAGGGCCACGGGGCCCGAGAGTTCAAGGCGAATAAAAGAAAGCCGTTTAAAAATTCCGGTTGTTCTCAGGCCGATGGCAATAACAAACAGATCCGCCAGGATGAGAATTCCCTGCGACACCAGAGAAAAGGTCTGGGTTTTGTTTAACAGCGACCCCACCCAGCCGGCAAGAATCCCGATACAGACATAGGTGGTCAGGCGGCCGGCATTGTAAAAGATATGAAAAAAAACACCCTGTTTCCGGTCCTGTTTTGTCAGGGACAGGGCGGTGACAATGGGGCCGCACATACCGATGCAGTGGCCGGAACCAAGAAAAGCGGTACTGAAGACAATACTGTAGATCGGATCAATCATTTTTTCTTTTCAGGTCTCCCTGTACTTGGGGCAAAACTTTTTGTTTTCATGTCGTCAGAACATACAGGTGGTCGGGTCGCCGGCTACTTCTTCTCTTCCGGCTCGTCATCATCGTCGAGCATTCTGTATTTGGGCCGTTCAATATCGTCATAATCGCCTTTTTTTACCGACCAGATGAAAAATAACCATGCAGCCGTACCCAGGCAGAGGGAGAGGATGATAAGGATGAGGATGGATTTAAACATTTTTTTCCCTCTTTGGTCCTTGTTGATTCCGGGGTGCCCCGGTGGTATTTGCCCTCACGACTGATTCCCGGGCCCGAAAACGTTTGAGGCGAAGCGAGTTGGCAACAACGCATACGGAACTGCCGGCCATGGCCGCGGCCGCATACACCGGGGCAAGATGTCCGGTCGCAGCCAGAGGAATTGCCACCAGATTGTAGGAAAAGGCCCAGAAAAGATTTTGCCTGATAATGCCAAGCGTCATTTTCGCCAGCCTGATTGCTTCGGGAAGCTGGAGCAGATCATTGTGCATCAGAACCAGATCAGAAGTTTCCAGGGCAACATCGGTGGAGCCGCCGAGTGCGCAGCCGACATCCGCAGCCGACAGGGCAGGGGCGTCATTGACTCCGTCTCCGACCATCAGGACGATTTCTTTTTTATTTCGTTGCTGTTGGACCCAGGCTGTTTTGTCGGCCGGACTCATGTCGGCAAGAATGTGATGAATACCGGTAGATTGAGCGATTTTTTCAGCTGAAAGACGGTGGTCGCCGGTCAGGAGAACGGTTTCCAGGCCGAGTTCGGTTATTCTTCTGATGGCTTCACCTGCACCGGGTCGAAGTTTGCTGTCCAGATATATACATCCCCTGTAGGTTCCATTCAGAGCAACATGCACTTCGGTCAATGTAGTTGCACTGTTGTCATTTTTCGGGATTTGTATTCTGTTTTCTTCTAAAAATATCCGGTTGCCTGCCAGCAGAAGGCCGTCACCGGTGTTTATTGACACCCCCCGGCCGGGAGTTATCGTACTACTGCCGGGGTCGACAGGGATATGGTTTTGCTGAGCCTTGCTGAGAATACTCCTGGCCAGCGGGTGATTAGAGCCGGATTCGACCCGGGCGGCAAGGGCAAGGAGCTGATGTTCCCGGCCGTCGGCAGCATCAATGGTGACAACTTCAGGGAGCGAGTCGGTCAGGGTTCCGGTCTTGTCGAAACCGGCCACGGTCAGCCGGGCGGTCGCCTCAAGGGTGTCACCGCCCCGGAACAGGATGCCCTGGCCGGCGGAAACTGCAGTGGCGACCAGAATGGCGGTCGGGGTAGCCAGGCCGAGGGCACAGGGACAGGCGACCACCAGGACCGAAATGGAGTACAGAAGCGGAGTGACGGTGCCTGGACTGTGCAGGCTCCAGTAACCGGCGGTTGCCAGGGCAATGGCAATAACGGCGGGGATGAACAGCCCGGCAACACGGTCTGCAATGCTCTGGACCGGGGCCTTTCTGTTCTGCGCCTCCTCAATCATGCCGGTTATCCGGGCCATGAATGAGTTGGCGGCAGTCTGTACGACCCGCACCTTGACGGTGTTGGACAGGTTCATTGAACCCGAGAGCAGGGTTTCATTTTTTTGGCGCAGAACCGGCTCAGCCTCGCCGGTGAGGACGGATTCGTCGACCTCGGTTTGCGGATCCAGCAGCACGCCGTCCACCGGTAGCCGGTCACCCGGCCCCAGCAGGATTATATCGTCAACCTGCAGCCGGCTGCTGGTGACCATAACCGTCTCGTCGTCTTTGATCAGGCGGGCGGTATCCGGGGCCAGATTCAACAGCTTGTCGATTCCGCTGTATGCCTTTTTGCGGGCACTGTTTTCAAAGATGCGGCCGAGCAGGAGCAGGGTGATGATCATGGCCGATGTTTCGAAAAAGACCTCGCCCCCGGTCAGCATGGCCCAGAGACTATAGATATAGGCGGTCAGGACCCCCAGGGAAATGAGTAGATCCATGTTGGGCGCCTTGTTTAGAAGACTGCGCCATGCCCCCTGGAGAAAGGGTGCTCCGGAGAAAAAAACCACCGGAGTTGCGACCAGGGCGGCAAAATACTGCATGAGCTGTCTGGTTTCCTGATCCATGCCGCTGAAATAGCCGCCATACAGAGCGATCGTGTAACCCATGAGCTGCATGGACAGGAAGACGGCGGTGCCGAAACGGATGAGCAGGGATCTGCTCTCTTGTTCCTGCATGGTGCGGGCAGCATTTTTTGTGAACGGTTTAGGGATGTACCCGAGCCTGGTAATGGCCTGGAAAATCAGGGCTGCAGAGGTCAGCTCCGGGTCGAAACGGACTCGGCCCCGATGGGTGCCGTAATTGATCGTTGCGTCCCGGACTCCGGTTATCTTGCTTAAAATCGACTCGATAAGCCATATGCAGGCCGCGCAGCGAATGCCTGCTACGATAAACGAAATTTCCCGACCGGTTTCCAGCTCGGTTGTAAAGGTTTCAAGGTACTGGTCATTGTAGATTGTTTCAAAAGCACCCTCTGGTATGCCCGGATCTTCCCAGGCCCTTTTTTTATAGAACGCATCAAGTCCGGCTCCGGTGATAACTCTGTAGGCACCACGGCAGCCCTGGCAGCAGAAATGGAGTTCCTCGCCATCAATCCGGTCAACCACCCGTTCTCCCTGCTGAATCGGCAGGTTGCAGTGGATGCAGGTCTCGGGGAGGTTCATGATGCGTGTCTCAGGTTCCTAAATTTTGTTTTTTTATGTTAAATTAAGCTGTTACCATGGTGTTCCTGTAACAGGTTTACGGTTTACAGTTTACGGTGAGCAACTGAGTCAAACAGGTGTATCGATAGTGGCGATCTTGTATAAAAAATGTTCCGTACAAGTGTTGCCGGAACTCATCATTAGAGGTTGAGCAGCAGCTGCCGGTTGAGGCGGGCACCTTGCCGCTCCAGTTCCAGGCGGGCCTGGATGGTGCCGTTGATGTTGTCGTCAAGGTGTAAACCATATCGGCCGGAGGCGATTTCTTCCAGGGGGATGCGTATGTTTTCGGCTGCTTCGGGGATAGCCAGATAGAGTGAACCGGTCGCGCCATTGACCGTGCCGCCCTTAAGGTCGGTAAGCAGGAATTCGAGGGCCCGTCCGTCAAGCCGGGTCTCCACGCTCCAGCCAAGGACCTCAGCCGCCCGTTGTTCTACCTGGGTCGCATTGTATTTCAGGCCCTTGCTGTAGTAGGCGGTATCGGTCACCTTGCTCCCAAGCCCGGCCGCCTGGAAGGCCGACCAGGAAGAAAAAATCAGAAAACTGCCGAGCAGCAGCAGAATCAGGGCCGGATAGATGTTTTTTTTCTTTTTTGTCTTGGCCTTGGTCTTGTTCATGGGCTCACTTTTTTGTGGTTTTTCCAATATATGCCTCGGCAACCGATACTTCCACTCCTTGTTTGTCAATCAGTACGAATTCGACAGTCCGGGCTTCATCGGTCGGTGTCACCAGCACGAAATCAAGGCGCCGGTTCTCTCCCGGGGCCAGTTCGGCCTGTTTCGGTCCCTTGATCTGGAGCAGGGCTCCGGATTCTTTTTGCCGGGCCTGCAGAGTGTAAACTGCGGTCTGCCGGCTGCGATTTTTGACCCAGGCATTAAAAAAAGTTCCGGTTCGGCCGTCGACAAGTGTGCGTGACGAGACAGTGTGCGAAACCGAAATCTTGAGCGATGCGGATGGTCGGTCGACCAGGGTGATGCCGAGTACGGCCAGCAGGACGACCAGCGCACAGGCGGGAAGAAGGACCCGCGGATTAAATAATCCTTTGATCCCTTCCCCGTGCTGGCCAAACGTGTAACGGATCAGGCCCGGTTTTTTTTGTTTGGCCATGACCTTTCGGCAGGCATCAAGACAGCGCCCGCAGTTGGTGCATTCCACCTGGTATCCCTGCCGGATATCGATCTCCATCGGACAGATACGAACGCACGATTCGCAGTTAATACACTGTTCCCGTTCTGTTTCTGGCAGGTGCAGGGTCAGGGTTGCCCTGTCGACCAGGGCGGTCTGAAAGCGTCCGTAGGGGCAGAAGTCGCTGCACATCAACCGTCGGACAACGGCCAGATCAAGATAGACCAGCAGGCCGGTAACGATAAAGGTGATCCAGGCCGCGGGGTGGAGGTCAAGCGAGAAGAGGCGAGCGAAAAAAAGACGCGGCGGAATAAAGTACCAGAGCAGGTTGGAGGCCACCAGCAATGCAAGTGACAGGTAGATGCCCTGGAGCAGGATTTTTTTGGCAAGAGCACCGTGTACTTTGTTGTGTCGTACGGTGAGGCCGAGGCGACGGGCCAGCCATTCGGCCACATCCGACAGGGTGGTCTGCGGGCAGAGCCAGCCGCACCAGACCCGGCCGAGGACAACGGTGATCAGCAGGAAAAAGAGAACAAAGATCAGGGTGGCCAGCAGGACAAAGTAGAGCTCTTCAATCCGCAGAACCTGGCCGAACAGATAGAGACGAAGGCCTGGGATGTCGATCCGCAGCAGGCTTTTGCCGTTTAACTCCAGCCAGGGGAGCAGCAGAAGCACCAGGGTGGATATCCATTGAAACCACCGGCGCCTTGGGCCTATGAAACGGTTTGTATTGTCCATGAAAAAACCGGGCGGGAATGATCCAGCCCGGTACCATAGCATTCAATTCCGGAAGACATGCACGCTGAAGGAAAAGAAAAAATGTGCTATTTCCCGCCCTGTATGCTTTGTACTGCCTGCTGCTGATGGATCTCCATTTTTTCCTTGAACTCCTGGTGTGAGCTCCAGCCGCTGAGCAGGTAGTAGGCCATGAAAATCAGGCCCCAGGCTATCAGGCCGTAGTAGAGAATAGTAAAATAGAGGGGCGGTTTGGTGTCCCTGTTTTCCTTGATCCCGTCAAAGGGTTCGTTCTGGTCACTGTGTATATTTTCCTGCATTGTCATGTGTTCAATCTCCGCATGAAGTAGTCATCCAGGGCGGGCGATAGCCGCAATTTAAAAAAAGGCTTCTTGCCACAGAACTCTCTGAAGAAGCAAAGAATATTTTTGTCTTTTCCCATGATCTCCATGATCCCTGTAGTGAAGCTCTGCCCTGGTTTTTACGACTGGGTTTGAGGCGAAAAATCGCTAGTCGTCGTCCATCATCCGATACTTGGCTATTTCACCCTCATCCTTACGCTTTTTACTGTAGGTACGAATGAAGATCAGGACAAAGACCACAAACAGTCCGAAGGTGACGCCCAGATAAAGAATCGATGCCGGGTCCATTTATTCCTGACCCTCCTCTTGGTTGTAATACTTGAGGAAGTTGACCAGTTTCCAGACTTTGTCCGCACCGAGGCTGGAATAGGGAGGCATGCCGCCATCAGGAACGCCGTTGTAGATGATTTCAAAGAGCTCCTCTTCATCCATACCGGCTCCGTCCAGTTCCGGCCCGATATCTCCTTCCTCGTGCTCACCGTGACATGCGGCACAGTTTGCGGTGTAGATATCTTCCCATGGCTCCATTGCATCATGGCCGACCCCGGTGTACGGGTTTTTCAGATCACCGACAATGGTGGTTGCCGTTGCCTGGCGCCAGGGAATATCACTGCCGAGTTTCTGCAGGTAGGCAACCATGGCGTCCATCTCGTTTTTCCCCTCCAGGGCCTTGATCTCATCACTGGTATACGGAAAGCCGAGCACTTTCATCTTACGTTCAATCATCTGCGGATCAAGGGTGTTTTCCGCCAGCCAGCCATAGGCGGGCATGTTGGTTCTCGGAACCATTGAGCGCGGCGATGCCATGTGCTTGTAGTGCCACGCATCCGGGTATTTACCGCCCAGCCGTGCCAGATCGGGACCGGTCCGTTTGGATCCCCAGAGGAACGGCCGGTCATAGATAAATTCCCCGCTCTTAGAGTAATCGCCATAACGAATGACTTCGGCAACCAGCGGCCGTACGGTCTGGGTGTGGCAGTTGTTGCATCCTTCACGGATGTAGATGTCGCGCCCCTCCTGTTGCAGGGCAGTGTACGGGGTGACGGTTTTTATCCGGTCGGCTTCGGTGTTGACCCAGGCAAACGGAAGCACCATGGTGACGATGGTACCGACCAGAATCGCGCCGGTGGCCAGAATCAACAGCAGAATAGGTTTTTTTTCCCACATGATCAGGCCCTCCCTTCAGCAGCAGCGGCTTCGAGGGTGGAGGCTGGTTCCCCCTGACGAACAGTCATGATAAGATTGTAGATGAAGACGACGACGCCGGCAAAGTAGATCAGTCCGCCGCCTACGCGAATCCACCAGTACGGGTACATCTCGACCATGGT
>CAZPXI010000129.1:0-7153 GCA_964590715.1 uncultured Desulfobulbus sp. | reverse complement strand
GGATGGTATTGGTCATGATCGCATAGATGCGAAAGGGCATCATGGAAAACATGAGGAAGAACTCTTCGGCAACCCCGCTAACCGTAGGGTCGGGCAGCATTTCAATAAAGGCGGCAATAGCGCCGAAAAACATGGCCACGGCGCCGAAGGTGAAGGCAACCGGGTAGCCGACAACCAGCAGGACAAGGGCGGCAAAAAACATTATTATACCGGTCACTTCTCCTCCCTGTACAGCCTGATATTCTGGAGGATGTAGCCGACTGCACTGAGAAGGAGGAAGCCGAACGACAAGGGAATCATGCTCTTGATCAGCCAGCGATAGTGCAACCCGCCTGGATCTTCGGAAATTTCATGGATTTCCCAGGCATCTTTAACAAATTCAAAGGAACCGAAAAAGATCAGCAGAGCCACCGGTATAAGGAAAAATATCGTCCCGAAGATATTGACAATCGCCTTTTTTTTCGGGCTGAACCGCTCATAGAGAAAATCAACCCGCACATGGCCTTCATCTTTTAAGGCCACAGAGACTCCAAATAAAATAATCACAGAAAACAGATGCCATTCCATTTCCTGCATCCCCACGGAACTGTTATGAAATACGTAGCGCATCAACACATCAAAGGACACATTGAGCACCAGCAACAGCAGGAGGATACTTGTCAGCATCCCGACCACATCGACAGCTTTAGCTATACTCTTCTCCAACGCATTCAGCATAACATCTTCGGTTCCAATAATGATGGACTCGTAAAAAGTCAAAACAGCCATTTGCCCAGTACGGAATTATAAGACGATATAACCTCTCCGCCGTCGGTTTCGTGGCTTTTTACGACACCGACAATAATAAAAAGAAGAAAAATCAACCGCGAACAAAAAAGCCCCGTCAAAAATGGGCTGAACTCTTTTGACAGGGCCGGGTACGAAGCAGATAGAGTTGGCCTATTTTGCCACTTCCTCACTGGTTTTAATATAATTATACTCGGAAATGATAGTCCAGGCGCGGGCCTTTTTCATAAAAGCACGCTGGGAATCCAGAATGGTTTTAAACTGCTTGTCCTTGGCCGCATATCCGTCAAGAATTTCATCGGTGGTTTTTTTCATGGCCTTCAAGACCGGGAGTGGAAAAGTTTTGACCTTGATATTGGGATATTCGGTTTTCATCTTGGCCCAGGCATTGGCGGAATCGGCAAAATTTTCAAAGCACATATCTGCGGCCGTGGCTTTCATTGCGACCTGCAGCATCTCTTTATATTCAGGCGGCAGTTTATCATAGGCCCGCTTGTTTATAAGAAACTGCATCTCGGATGCAGGCTCATGCCAGCCGGTATAATAATAAGGGGCAATTTTATGAAACCCCATTTTAATATCCATTCCCGGGCCGACCCATTCCAGTGCATCAATGGTTCCGCGATCAAGAGAGGTATACAACTCGCCGGCCGGAATATTCGTCACATTAACGCCAAGTTTGGCGAAAACCTCACCGGCAAGGCCGGGGATACGCATTTTCAGACCTTTCAGGTCATCAAGCGAGTTGATCTCTTTTTTGAACCATCCGCCCATCTGAACCCCGGTATTGCCGCCCGGATAACTGTACACCTTGAATTTATCGTAGGCCTTTTCCATCAGTTTCATGCCGTCGTCGTAGTAAAACCAGGCATACTGCTCGGTTGCGGTCATCCCAAAGGGAACGGTGGTAAAAAATACCAGACTCATATCCTTTCCCTTCCAGTAATAGGAGGCGCTGTGGCCCATCTGGTACTGACCACCTTTGACCATATCAAGAATACCAAGGGCGGCCTTGTGTTTTTCCTTGCCCTCAACTTTGATTATAAACTTACCACCGCTCATCTCCTTAATCATCTTAGCCAGTTTGATCGGCGGCGAAGCAAGTGGAGTCAGGGTTGAAGGCCAGGTCATGGCCAGTTTCCATTTAATGGTTTTTTCGGCCAGGGCCGGCATGGCCGTAAAAACGACCAGCAGAAGAGCAACAAGCAGTTTTGAAACGGGTTTCATAACTTCAACTTCCTCCATTTTAAGAGATCCATATGAAAAAACAGCTGCCCTTGTCAGGACCAACACCTGCAACGGGCAACCGATCGATTCTACTCCATATTCCCGGTAAAAAACTTTTCAGCCAGATCCACATCCTCTTTGGATCCGATAATCAACGGAACACGCTGATGCAGACTCGTAGGTTCGATGTCAAGAATCCTGCGCCCATCATCGGTAATGGCACGTCCTCCGGCCTGTTCCACAACCATGGCCAGCGGTGCGGCTTCATAAAGTAAACGCAATTTCCCTTCCGGTTTGTCCGTACTTTTCTTGTCCCGGGCATAGAGAAAGATACCGCCTTTGATCAAATTGCGATGGAAGTCGGCAACCAGTGACCCGATATAGCGCAGGCTGAATGGTCTTCCGCTATCTGGATCGATTTCTTTTAGATAATCTATATAGTTGCGAGTCGCATCAAACCAGTAATTGGTATAGGCCTCATTGACGCTGTAATACTGTGACTCCTGTGGGATTTTGATATCAGGGTGAGAAAGGAAAAACTCACCGACACTGGGATCCAGGGTAAAACCGTGGACTCCGTCGCCGGTGGTATACACCATCACGGTGGAAGATCCATATATAATATATCCGGCAGCCACCTGACGGCTTCCTTTCTGCAGCAAATCCTCGGCTGTTCCCTGTTTGCCGGAACTGATCCGCCGGTGCACCGAAAAAATGGTGCCGATACTGACATTGACATCGATGTTGGAGGAGCCGTCAAGCGGATCAAAGGCAACTGTGTATTTTCCCTCATATCCGTCAAGAACCGGAATAATTCCTTCCTCTTCTTCCGAAGCCATGACGCAGATATACCCGCATTGCTCCATTCGTCGTTTAATGGTCTGGTTGGCAAAGACATCAAGTTTCTGCACATCCTCGCCCTGAATGTTGGTCTTACCCGATTGACCGAGAATATCGGCAAGACCGGCCATGTTGACCTCTGCGCTGATAATTTTGCCGGCAACGATCAATTCGTTGAGCAGACCGGTGAGTTCACCGGTTGCCTCAGGATGCAGCAGCTGGCTGTCCATGATCTGTCGGCTGACGGTTATCCCCTTTCTCTTTGCCATAGACTACTCCCTGTTCTTCTCTTCTTTGGTTGAGCGATTAGCTGTTAGCAATTAGCAGTTAGCTTGAAACTATTGAATGTTACCTGAAAGATATCCAAAGCACATGAGGTATATCGTGTCTGGATACCACATTCTGCGCTTGCAATACCAACGGCGGCCACCTGACCGCTTAAACTCTTTTTTTTATTGTATTCCTGTTTTATTTCTTCAAAGGTTTCCAGTTACGGATAAGGGTAACCAGAGTCCGGGTGCCGATTCCGGACGGCCCTTTGGGCACATATGATTTTTCAGTAAATCCCCAGGCGGTACCGGCAATATCGCAGTGCGCCCACGGGATTTCGCCAACAAATTCCTGCAAATAGGCGGCAGCAGTTATGGTACCGGCCGGACGGCCGCCGGTATTTTTGATATCTGCGACCTTGGATTCAATCTGTTTTGAATATTCAGGCCCCAGCGGCAGACGCCAGAACGGCTCGCCGGTGGATTCACCGGCTGCCAGCAGCCTGGCGGCAAGCGAATCGTTGTTGGCCAGCAACCCGGTCTTATGATGGCCAAGACCGATAATCACGGCCCCGGTCAGGGTGGCCAGATCGACAACCGCATCCGGTTTATAATTTTTTATTCCATAGGCTAGGGCATCGGCAAGAATGAGGCGCCCTTCGGCATCGGTATTGATGATCTCGGAGGTCTTGCCGCCGAAATGGGTGATAATGTCGCCGGGTTTTAAGGCTGCACCGCCAGACATGTTATCCGTAGTTGGAACAAGTGCAATCACATTGACATGTTGCGGCTGCTCTTCGCCTACGGCCTGCATAGCGGTGATGACGGCAGCCCCGCCGCACATATCGTATTTCATATCTTCCATGCCGGCCGCCGGTTTGAGGCTGACGCCGCCGGAATCAAAGGTCAGCCCCTTGCCGACAAGCATGAGAGTCGGATTTTTTGTATTACTGATATATTCAAGGATGACCAGTTTCGGTGGACTGGCCGAGCCCTGATTGACCGCAAGGATACCGCCCATGCCCAGTTTTTTCATGGCGGCCTTTTCTATCACCCTGCATTTGATTGCATACTTTTTGCCAAGCTCTTTGCCGAATCGAGCAAACTTTTCCGGGGTCCAGACATTTCCCGGTTCATTGGCCATGTCACGGGCTCTGCAGGCGGCAAGAGCAGTTATCCGCCCTCTTTTGGCTCCCTGCCGCAGAGAAATTGCCGAGTCAGAACCGGTTAAATAAAAGTTCTCCACAGGTACAGATCTGTCCTTATCCTCTTTTTTATAGTGGTCAAAAGAATAATTCCCCAGGATCAGGCCTTCGCTCATAGCTTCAGCTTTGCCTTCTGATGCGATTTCCTTCATCTGCGGCAGCACAACCAGCGCTTTTCGGGCCTTGCACTTACGGGCTGCACCGGCAATTGTCCCACCGGCAAGGCGCAACTGTTCACGAACCTCGTCAACCTTGTCTTTCCGCGCTCCCAGGCCGACGATCAAAATTCGCGGGCAGGCAGGCTGTGCGGCATGGCCAAGAAGATCCGAGTACAAAAGAACGGTTTCGCCCGGCTTTGCCGTAAAATCACCGGATTTCCAGGCCGGTTTAACGAATTTTTTTACACTCTCCTCACAGAGCGGCATCTTGTCCTTATGCTGGAAGGTACAATATATCAGGAGATCGCCTTTGAATTTTTCTGGTTTTTTACCGGTAACTGAAATCATATGCTGGTTCCCTTGGTCAAGCGATCAATATCGGCAGGTTTTGAAAAAAAAGAAGCATGTCCAATATCAATACACCATCATGGACACAAGCTCAATTGGCAAGTCGTCATTTTTACGGTAAGCTATACAAAAAACAGGCTCTTGTAAAGGAGGTCACTTTGCTCACCGTACTCATTGTTGCAATCAGCAGCGCCATTCTCATTTCCGCCATGTGTAGCGTCTTTGAAGCTGTACTGTACTCACTCTCAGCCGGTCAGGTGGAATTAATGCAGGAGGAACACCCGCGGCAGGCCGACCTGATGCGGTCCATGAAGGACAATATCGACCAGCCGATAACGGCAATTCTCACCTTGAACACCATCGCCAACACCATCGGCGCCGCTGTCGCGGGTGCTGCTGCGGTCGCGGTCTTCGGCCAAAGCAGCCTGCTCTGGTTCTCACTCTGTTTTACCCTGGCAATCCTTCTCTTTTCAGAAATTCTGCCCAAAACCGTCGGCGTTGTCTATGCAAAACAGCTTGGCCCCGTCATAACCATGCCGCTTCATGTCATGATCCTGGTCTTAAAACCGATTATCCTTTTCTGCCAGGCAATCACCCGGCTTATCCCCCAGCAGAAGAACGGAGCTCAGGTTTCCGCCGAAGAGTTGCAGACCATTGCCCGCCTTTCCCTCAAATCCGGGGCAATTGAAAAAGAACAGGAAACTGTGATTGCCAATATTTTAAAACTTAAAAACAAAACCGTGCGCCAGGTCATGACCCCGAGAACGGTGACCTTCATGCTCGACAAGCAGCTCAACATCGGAGAGGCGGCCCAGCTTGAGGAAAAATGGCGGATGCACAGCCGGGTTCCCGTCTATGACAAAGAACAGAACAATATCGAGGGCATTGTCCTCAGCCGTGATGTGTTTATGGAAGCGGCGGAAAACAGATATGACGTTCTGCTTGCAGACATCATGCGTCCGGTCTATTTCATCCCGGAGACCGCGCCGCTCAATGCGGTTTTCATTGATTTTCTTGAACGGCACCAGCATCTGTTTGTGGTTGTCGATGAATACGGAAGTATAACCGGAGTGATCAGCATGGAGGACATTATAGAAGAAATTGTCGGCCGGGAAATTGTCGATGAATCGGACAAGGCACGCAATATGAGAGAGCTGGCCAGACAGACGAGCAGACTCTGGCAAAAGAAGATAAAACATGGTATACAGCGGTAAAATTTTTTCTTTTCAATACTCAAACCGGCCCAAGGAATCTCTTCATGAAGCTCCGTTCTACCCTGCTGTTGTATTGTACTCTTCTTCTGCTGCCCTGTGTCTTCAGTTCAACGGTTTTTGCCGGTCAGTGGTATGTCAAACCCAGTGCCGAGGTACCGGTCAGACGCGGCCAGGGAACCGAGTATAAGATTGTTGCAGTGGTCGAAAGCGGAACCATGGTCACGCTTGTTGAAGAAAACGAGGGCTGGGCAAAAGTGCAGTTGAAAAGCGGTAAAGAGGGCTGGATACTCAAACGTTACCTGAGCAATGACAAGCCCCTGCAGGAGCAGGTGGCGGCTCTTACCCGGACTAAAACCCAACTGAAAGAAAAACTGACCAAAACCGATGGCCGCCTGACCGAACTGCTCCAGGTCCATAATAAGACCGAACAGGATCTCACCGACTGCATGGCCCAGCGGGACACGATTAAAGCCGATTATCAGCGCCTGCAACAGGACACTGCAGACGTTGTTCTGACCAAGAAAAAACTGGCGGAAACCCAGCAGCAAGTCAGCGAACTTACCAACCGAATGACCGATCTCCAGCTTGAGAATACCGGCCTGAAAAAAAGCTCGGCCCTGATCTGGTTTCTCATCGGCGCCGGAGTGCTGCTCACCGGTTGGTTCATCGGCCTGCTCACCGGAAAAAGAACTAAAAAACGGCGCAGTTCATTGCTGTAGTCCGCTGTCACGCAGAGTTCTCCCCATACAAACCCGAACACTCTGCTGCAGGTCGACTTTGACAGCCGTTTCCCTCTAAATCTGGACAAATTCAGGGGACAGTATATACATTTCTAAAACTTCCTTTCAAGGTTTCAGGAATCCAAACAACGCATAATTTTGGTGAAGGTCCCGAGTCTTACTCCGGACCATTCATAACTGTGGCCAGTACCCGGCCGAGCTCCTCTATCTGGAATGGCTTTTCCAGAACCCCTGAAAAACCATACTCCTGATAATGAGCCATGACCGGGTTATCGGAGTAGCCTGAGGAAACCAGCACTTTGGCCTGGGGATCATGACGGAGCAACTCCTTGATCACTTCTTCTCCACCAATGCCGCCGGGAATAG
>CAZPXI010000128.1:0-7197 GCA_964590715.1 uncultured Desulfobulbus sp. | reverse complement strand
CATTGGACGTGAGCGGATTATCGGGGTTGTTTTTAACGCCTATAAAGAAAATGTACTGGATGCCAAAGTGTTCGGCTATTATGAATATCAGGATAACTTTACCTACGGTGAGAAGTCGTAAGTGATGTCTGTGCCTGGTAACGATCAGCTTCCTGTGATATCGCTTAAGTCAATGCCCTGCCGTTGATATTTTTTTAATTTGCGCCACAGGGAAACCCGGTCGATGCCTAAGATGCCGGCGGCCTTGGTTTTATTGCCGTTTACCCGGGAGAGCACTGAAATGATATAGTTCCGTTCATGTTCTTCCAGTGTCCTGGTTGTATAAATATCTTCCCGTACAGAGGGGATGAGGATTGTCTGGGGCTGATCCAACTCGGGAGGGAGATGATAGGGCTGGATCTCCTGTTCCCGGCACATGGCCTGGGAACGCTCAATGATATTTTCCAGCTCCCGTACATTTCCGGGATAGTCATAGGCGATAAGGAGGTCCATGGCCTCTGGAGATATGCATTTTATATGCTTTTCGGGTAAGAGGTATTTAGCCAGGAAATGCTGGATAAGCAAGGGGATATCATCCCTGCGCCAGCGCAGCGGAGGGATCTCGATAGAGACGACATTAATTCGGTAGTATAAATCCTGACGAAAATTTTTATTTTTTACCTCATCGAGCAGATCCCTGTTGGTTGCAGCAAGAATACGTACGTCAACGTCGATTTGCCTGGTGCCCCCAACCCGCATTATTTTTTTTTCCTGTAAAACTCGCAGCAGTTTTGCCTGCATGGACATAGGCATTTCGCCAATCTCATCAAGAAGGATAATTCCGCCGTTTGCTGATTCAAACAGGCCGGTCCGGAATTGAGTAGCCCCGGTAAACGCCTCTTTCTCATGACCAAAAAGTTCATTGAGCATGAGTTCATCGGTCAGGGCACTGCAGTTGATGGGAAGAAAACGCTCATTTGCGCGCTGGCTGAGCGCATGGATGGTTGAGGCCACAAGTTCTTTGCCTGTCCCGGTCTCCCCTGTAATCAGGACATTGCAGTCCAGCTGTGCGATTTCGGCAATATCACTCTTGAGTTGCACAACGGCGGGAGCCTGACCAATGAATTGAATGCCTTTGTCCTGCCGGATTTCCTGGTGCTGCCGCCTGATTTCACGGCGGATCATTGTTTTTTCAAGAGCCTTGCCGACAAGGGATAAAAAATGCTCAATGGAAAAGGGGCGGGGCAGGTAGGAAAAGGCTCCGGCCATCATGGAACGAACCGCAGATTCAACCGTTGCCTGATCGGTAATAAAAATCACTTCCAGGTCAGGCTGTAACTGTTTGGCCTGCTGCATAAGCTGAATTCCTTCCATGTCGGCCAGATGCAGGTTGGAAAACAGGATGTGAAAGTGATGATGTTTGATTTCATTGAGAGCCGCGGTCCCCTTGATGGTCTTGTATGCCTGATAGCCTTCCCGTTCCAAAAGATGACAGATATTTTTTCGATTAATATCGTCAGGCTCGACAATCATGATTCTGCCTTTTTTCCTCTTTTGGCTCATTGTCCGACCTTGTTGCAGTTTGAATCACCGTTGCGTTTCGCAACAGAGGTGAGGGTGCGAATTATTTGTTCTGTTGTGTTTCGTTACCATCGTAATATAATTAATTTTTTATTGTTACTTCAAGGGAAATATAGATCAACACAATAATATGTCGTTGCATTTTGTAACAATATGGCAAAGCGGTAGCTTTTTTTAATTTGCATAGTATTACAGCAACATGCTGGAATGCTAGCACAAGTTTTGACGGCTTCGGTTTGGGCACAGTTAATGCTACATCCTGATGAGTGAACGCTACAATTTTACATTGTATACCTCCTTTTCAGCTACATTTTTACGATAAAATAGAATCAGGCTCAACCTCACCTATGGATAGAAAAGCACCAAAACTTCTTGTTGTAGCCGGCAACAGGTTGGCTCCGCAGCTTGCGGAGTATGCCCTGAAAGTTGCTGTTCGGCTTGACCTGGACATTATTGTTCTGTTTGTCGATGAGAACAGTGCCTGCACAAGTGATGGGCAAGGCAGGAGTGCAGTTGATTGTTTTGAGGCTGAAGTGGAGAGAGAGGCAACGGCGTTTTCAGCCCGTGCCTTGAAAATGGCAGTCAGGGTCACAACCATTATCGATGTGGACAGTAGAGAGACGGCCATTACCCAGGTTAGGGAGCAGGAGCCTGAGGTCAGGTTCATACTTTCTGATGCTGCCGATGATAAAGAGGGGAAAAACACAGCCAGGCAATATCCCAGATTAAAGGTAATTCGGCCCACGTGAGAAGAAACGGACATTTTTTTAAATTATCAATTATCATTTTTTTGTGCGAAGGAGGAGTGAATGGGAATGAGGAAAGGGAAGTTTCTTTGGATTTGGGGGTTGATCCTGATGGTGATTATGTTCACCTGTGGACCCTCCTTTGCCGCAGAAACGGCAACGGAGGGCGGCAAGATTGCCTTTACTTTACAAATGGGCATTGTTATGGCGGTACTGGTCATGGCCATCCTGATGTTTATTTTTGAATGGGTCCGGGTGGATGTGGTCGGCTGGATTATGATGGTTATCCTCCCTATTTTAGGTGTCGTTACCCCAAAAGAAGCCATCAGTGGTCTTTCCAGTAATGCTGTTGTTTCCATTATAGCGGTTATTATTATTGGAGCGGGTCTGGACAAGACCGGGTGTATGAATGTTCTTGCACGCAATATCTTAAAAATTGCGGGTAAATCTGAAAGTCGAATTATGACCCTGATCTCTGCAACTGTAGCCTTTATCTCAAGCTTCATGCAGAATATCGGTGCAGCAGCTCTTTTTATGCCGGCAGCTATTCGTATCGGCCGGCAGACGGGAATTCCAGTTTCTCGGATTCTCATGCCCATGGGTTTCTGCGCAATTATCGGTGGTACCATTACTCTGGTAGGCGCCAGTCCGACCATCCTGCTTAACGACCTGATCGACCAGTCCAACACTCTTGGTCTGTTGGGGGTTCAGGTTGAGCCTCTGGGGCTCTTCACCCAGACGCCGATTGGTATTGCCCTGGTTACTGCGGCTATCGTTTATTTTATTATTCTTGGACGATTCATCTTGCCTAAGGGCGGCGGCCAGGAGGAGACCAGCCTGCTGCCGTCATCCATTGCCGATACCTATCAGGAAATCGCCGGTATCTTTGAGCTTGAGGTTCCCGAGGGCTTTCCTTCTTCAACCCTTGAAGAATTGCATGTCCGCTCCAAATACCATATTTCCATTGCCGGTATTTTTATACCCGGTTCTAAAAACAAGAATTATGCCCCTACCCGGGATGATGTTATCCAGGCCGGGGAGACCCTTGCCGTGGTGGGCAACGAACATCATGTGAAGCAATGTGCCGATGAACTCGGATTTATCCTGAAAGATGACATGGATATCTTTGCAGAGGATTTCTCGGCCAATAACGCCGGAATCCTTGAAGGCATTATTACCCCCCGATCAGAACTGGTCGGAAAAACACTCCATGAACTCCGTTTTCGGAAGACCAACCATGTTATTCCCGTGGTGCTCTGTCGAGACGGTTCCTGCCAGTTTAGAGAGATTACTGAAGAAGTTCTGAAGCCCGGCGATGCCCTGTTGATGTTTGGTCGTTGGCAGTATTTTCACGCCTTAAAAAACAAACGTACCTTCACCTTTACCACTGACATCAAGGGTGAAATAATGAGGGAACACAAGGCCCTCACCGCGGTTTTCTGGCTTGCAGTTGCCATCAGTCTGGTTATGGGCTTTGAGCCGATCACCAGTCTGCTCGGTTTCCCGATGAAACTTTCCCTGTCAGTCTGCCTGTTGACTGGAGCATTGGGAATGATTTTGACCAAGGTCATTTCCGTTGAAGAGGCCTACACGTCCGTTGACTGGATGACGGTTTTCCTCCTGGGTGGTTTGATCCCGCTGGGTCTTGCTTTTCAGAAAACCGGAGCGGCGGAATGGATTGCCACCACTATTATGAATGCAATCGGCACGGTGCCGAATATTGTTTTCCTGTTGGTCGTTGGCCTGTTGACCTCGTTTTTTACCTTGGTGGTCTCCAATGTCGGGGCCACGGTTTTGCTGGTACCGCTCTGCATGTCCATGGCGGTTCAGGCTGGTTCAGATCCCAGGATAACGGCAATGGTTGTGGCCCTGGCCGCCTCCAATACCTTTGTTCTACCGACCCATCAGGTTAACGCCCTTATCATGCGTCCGGGTGGATACCGGACAACGGATTATGCCAAGGCCGGATTCGGAATGACGCTCTTGTTTCTCGGTGTACTCATCGGTATGCTCTATTTGTTCTATTAGCTGTTATAGTCTTTCCCGTGTCCCTTTCTCTCCGGAAAGGGACACCGTCTGTCCGCATGTATTGGGACGCACCATCTCGTCTGTAGAGAATTTGCCCTGATACGTCATGGTGTCGTAAATAATTGTGTCGGTGTCGCAACACGCCTCGCCATCGACGAGGAAGAGATTACAACCCGTTGATTGTTGTATTTGTCAGCGGGAATACTTGACTTTTTATAAGGCCATCAATTTTGTTCTAAAGGAAGATGATAATGAAGATATTGTTCAACACGCTGTTGTTGTTTTTTTTCACCGCCTTACCGGCCCTGGCAGGAGAACATAGTGGAGGGGCGGCAACAGACGTCATGCAAAATTTAACCAGCACCGCCTGGGGCTATGCAGCATTGGCCTTTTTTGTATTCGCCTATATTTTCGTCATTTTAGAGGAAAAAACACACCTGCGGAAAAGCAAGCCGGTCATGCTGGCTGCAGGATTTATCTGGATTCTTCTTGCCCTGGCCTATCGTCAGGCCGGCATTCCGGCTGAAGAGGCGCATAAAGCGATTATCCACAATATTTCGGAATATGCAGAGTTGATGCTCTTTCTGCTCGCGGCGATGACCTATATCAACTCAATGGATGAACGAAATGTTTTCCAGGCCCTGCGGTCCTTGCTGGTCTCCAGAGGGTATTCCCTGCGAATTGTTTTCTGGATTACCGGTTTCCTGGCCTTTGTTATCTCCCCGATAGCCGACAACCTGACCACCGCATTGCTCATGGGGGCTGTTGTTATGGCCGTTGCCGAGAAGAATAAAAAATTTGTTGCCCTGGCCTGTATTAATGTCGTAGTTGGTGCCAATGCAGGTGGCGCGTTTTCGCCCTTTGGCGATATTACAACCCTGATGGTCTGGCAGAAGGGACAGGCCGCCTTTGGCGAATTTTTTTACCTTTTTGTTCCTTCGTTGCTTAACTGGTTGGTGCCCGCAGCCATCATGAGCGTTTTTGTCTCCAAGGATGTTCCCGAGGCGATGAAGGACAAAATACACATGAAATTCGGGGCCAGACGTATAATGTTTCTTTTTTTTCTGACCATCGTTACCGCAGTCTCATTTCATAACTTTCTTGGTCTCCCCCCTGCGGCAGGCATGATGCTTGGTCTTGCTTACCTGGGCTTTTTCTCTTATTACATCAAAATAAGAGAGCAACGGGCCCATGAATACGATAAACCCCTGGGGATTTCAATCGGTGCCGGAGAAGATCCCTTTGATATTTTTAAACGAGTGGCCCGGGCCGAGTGGGATACTCTGCTCTTTTTTTATGGGGTTATTCTCTGTGTAGGCGGCCTTTCCGAGTTCGGCTATCTCGCTTTGGTTTCACATCATATGTACGATGGCCTGGGGGCCACGTATGCCAATGTTCTGGTTGGTGTTCTTTCAGCCATTGTTGATAACATACCGGTGATGTTTGCTGTTCTCACCATGGATCCTTCCATGCCTCTTGGGCAGTGGCTGCTGGTTACCCTGACCGCAGGTGTAGGCGGCAGTCTGTTGTCCATTGGCTCTGCAGCAGGTGTTGCCTTGATGGGAACAGCCAGTGGAACATACACCTTCGGCGCTCATTTGAAATGGACCCCAGTCGTGGCTCTGGGCTATGCAGCTTCGATTTATGCTCACCTGTTTATCAATGCCAAGTTGTTTGCCATGTAATCAGCAGGGCTGGATCAGGAAAACGGAGCAAAGCGTAGACTCTGAATTCTCAGGCCACAGCCACAACGAACAATGAAAGCGACTCAAGAGTCAAAGCCCTGGAAGGCACTTTCATATAAACCAGCATGGCTGGACCAAATTTTAGGTCACAGCCACAACCAGATAAGCGTAGACTTCGAGCATGAAAATAGTCTGAAAGAATAAATCGTTGTGGACTATTTTCATGATTGACTGTGGCAACAACCAGAAGGATGTGATCTCGTCATGTTGGCATTCCAGCCCATTAAGCAGGTTCATTCCTCCTTTTTTTTCGACACTATCTGTTCCGTATTTGAGCCATCGGCATAAAAAAAGCTGTTGATTTTATTTCGTTGTAGAAAGAATGACTATCCCGGTCAGTATCGGGAAGAGCTTTCTGGGTCCCACGTTCTGTAGAAATAATTTATAAGAGCTGCAAAACGAATCAGTCCGGCCCAGCGGTTTTGACTGCAACGGCAAACAGGAACATGGGCAGAACGACACCAATGCCAAGCTCAAGCAGGTAAGCAGGTAGTACTGGCCCCAGCCGGTTAATAAATTATACGTAAAACAGCATTGTTTGCCTTTCCAGGTTTTTTTTATAGTTTTTTTTTAAAGAGTAAGGTCTTGAAAGAGCCGTTTTGCTTGCGACAGGGGCAAGGTTGGTGTGTCGATTCCTGAGCACCGAATTTTTGGCCATGGAGGATTTTTATGTCTGTAAAGCCGTCTTATGATGAGTTGATACAGGAGGTTATACGCCTTAAGCGCAGCTCGTCTGTGTTCATGATGTCATCCCTGTGCAACAGCCGATGCAGGCGTTGGGGAGCAGCCAGCTGCTGGATGGTGTTATTAATGCTTCCACTGCCGTTATTTGCGTTAAGGATACGCAGGGAATCTACCTCATGGCTAATTCCCGATTTGCTGATTTGTTTAACGAGAGCAGTCTGAAAATTCCTGGCAAAAATGATTTTGATTTTTTTCCTGTGGCTCAGGCGGTTATGCTTCTGGCTAACGACCGGAAAGTGCTTTTGCATAATCAGGTCCGACAGTTTGAATAGACGTTGCAGCATAAAGACGGCAACCATACCTATATTTCAATTAAATTCCCTTTAGTTGATTCTGCTGATTCGGTGTATGCCGTCGCAGCGATATCAACTAAT
>CAZPXI010000127.1:2538-7232 GCA_964590715.1 uncultured Desulfobulbus sp. | reverse complement strand
GTGAGGCTTTGACGGTTGTTGAGGAAAGAACAGGACTTATGTGGCAGCGGGCCGGGCTGGATCTCTGTTCCATCCGCAGCATGAAAGCAAGGATCGAGCAACTCAATACAAAGGGATTTGCAGGCTATCATGACTGGCGGATGCCGACTCTGGAAGAGGCCATGTCGCTTATGGAGCCGGTCGCCAATGCAAAAGGTGTGCATCTTCAGCCCTGTTTTTCCAGGGAACAGCCCTTTATTTTTGTGCAGGCCCGGCGGAGCCCTACCGGCTACTGGTTTGTGGATTACAAGCAGGGCAAAACCTACTGGTCGTCGGGCACGGTTCCCGGAGGATTTGCCAGGTTATGTCGGCCTTGGGAGAATGTCTAAGGCAGGCTTTGCCCGCAACCCAAGTAATTTGATAAAAAATGAAATCCGGTGGGCACCGTCCACCTTTATGGGCCTATTCACTGTTTTCCGGTGGGCGGTGCCCACCCTACAAGATTGAAAATATTATAAAAATCGTACCATAATTTTCTCGAAGTCTTTGCTCTCTGTTTTTTATGGCAGGAGTTGAGGCATAAGGCACTCATGTATAGTTTGTACCAGGGCATGGGCCGCGATTTCGGCGCCGTTCAGTTTGATCGTCGGCTTTGGTAAACACTGGGCCATCTGAGCGTGCAACAGCTGTTCCAGGGCCTCTGCTGTGGCGTCATGTTCCGGCAGGATGCGGAGTTGATTTCCTGTATGCCGGGCAAGCAGCTGCAGGTGGAGCTTTTGTTCCTCATCCTGCATGGCCCTGAGCAGGACTACCGCCGGGATGTTCAGGCACAGGATATCGGTAATTGAATTATAGCCCCCGTAAATAAGTGCTGTTTTTGATTGCGCCAGGGTCTCGGCATAACGGCGTCCCGGCGGTTCAACCTGCACGTGGGGAAGATCAGCAAAAGACTGGCCGAGATCTTGGCCTGGTTGATCTCCGTTCATGCCGAGAAAAAGTCGCCACTGTCCATGGTCTGGATCGATATTTTTTAAGGCTGCGGCCAGGTTATTGACAACCGCACTGGTCCCTTCCCCCTGCCAGGGGATGGAAATCGTTCCCTTATATTTTTTAGTCTCCGGAGTGCCATTTTTTCGCCAGTGCACAAGCTCGGCCAGCCGCGAGACGTAGCCGCAGGAGACGGGGAGGCATCCGAAACACCTGCTCAACTCATCAAGACCCGCGTGACCAAGAACCGTTTCATCTCCGTACCAGAGTATCTTGTGGAAATAACGTTTGAAGGTCTCCCTCGCATCTTCGGCGAAGACCTGGGGCACGGCGCCCACCACCCCGCGTACCCCGAGAACCCATTGCGTATCTCTTGAGATCTCCTGGGCCGGGAGCAGTTCCCGGTGTTTCCCCCGTGGTGAATGGTCACAGAGCACTACCCGCGGCCGGTAGAGTTCCACTACCTGTTTGATGGCCTCGGCCCGAAGTGCGCCCAGTTCCGAATCTTTAAAATTGCTTGGCCCGGTAATCCCCCCGGATTTTCCGTCAATTATTTTGGTCGCATAGGCCGGAAGCTTGAGCCAGTCCAGCGGGGCTGGTCCGATCAGTTCCGTTGAGAATGAGCTCCCGGAAATAAAAAAAACCTTGAGCTCCGGATACAACCTGCGCAGGGCCATGCCGATACCGATCGAGCGGCTGATATGACCAAGGCCGCGGCCGTCGTGGGCATAGATCAGGACATCAAGCCGGGAAGTCATTGTCGGGGAATTCATCCTCAACCTCCTGACCCAGCAGTGCCGCAACTTTAAACCCACAGCGCTTGCCGCCGCAGGAACCGTCACCAATGCCGGTTTTCCGGGCGACATCTTCAAAGCAGGTCGCCCCGTCCTCGATGGCCTCGATCAACCTGATCAGTTTGACCCCCTTGCAGATGCAGCCGGGTTTGAGCCGGGCCATGATTTTTTCATCAGGCTGCATTCTTTGTATCCTTTTTTTTCTGAAGTTGATCATAGATGGACCGGGCAAGGGCAGGTCCGATGCCCGGAACTTCGGCAAGCTCGTCAACGCCCGCCTCCAGTATCCGTTTATAACTGCCGATAGCCCTGAGCAGATCTTTTTTTCGTTTCGGGCCGATTCCTGTTACTCCGTCAAGGGGAGAACGCAGCGTTTTTGTGTTTCTGAGCCGGCGGTGGAAGGTGATCCCGAACCGGTGCGATTCATCACGGATGCGCATCAGGTACAACAGGGCAGGGGCGTGGGCCGGGAGAAGAATGGGATTTTTACGACCGGGACGAAACAGCTTTTCCCCCTCCCCATGTTTCTCCTTGGCAATGGCAACCAAGTCGATCTGGTCCAGCAGGTCATAGCGCTGGAGCACATCAACCCCAACTCCAAGCTGGCCCTTGCCGCCGTCAAGCAGCAGCATATCCGGCAGGTTTTTTTTAGCTAAACCGGTTTCCATTCTCCGTTCAAGGACTTCCCGCATCATTGCGTAATCGTCAGGCTCGTCTTTACCACTGATCCGGTAATGACGAAATCTTGATTTTTCAGGCTCTCCCTCTGTAAAACAGACCAGTGAACCGACCGCCTGTTTGCCGCTTAAGTTTGAGATGTCCAGACACTCTATGATCTCAGGAATCCTACGCAAACGAAGTTTATGTTGCAGGGTGTGGGCCAGGATCTGCCATGATTTTTGTTTTTTGGCCTGTTCTGAAAAGACCTGTTCTGCATTGGCGGTTACCATCTTCATGAGCTGCATCCGTTTGCCCCGTTGCGGGGTCCGAAAGGTGACCGGGCCTTCACGGAGCTCGACCAACTGTTCATGGACCAGCTGCTCATCGTCAATGGTGAGCGGCAGCAGAAGTTCACGGGGCGGCTGCCTGCGGCTGGAATAATACTGCATGATGGTTTCCATCAAAATCCGCCCGTCTTCGCCAATCGGGTCGGGCACAAAAAAAGTCTGTGAGCCGCTGACCAGTCCAGCCCGGATAAAGAGCAAGGCGATTCCCACCGAAGCACCATGCCGGGCCAGGCCGAATACATCCTGATCCAGGGCATGATCGGCCGCCACCACCTGGAGTTCCAGGGTACGCTGTAACCCTTTAATCTGGTCGCGATAGGCGGCTGCCTTTTCAAAGGCCAGTTCCTGTGCCGCCTGCGCCATTTTCCGCTCTAAGCCGGTAAGAACCTGTTTGTTTTTTCCTTCAAGAAAGAGCAGGGCATCGTTGACCATGGCCATGTAGGTCGTTTTTTTCACCAAACCTGCACATGGGGCCAGGCACCGTCCCATCTGGTAATTCAGGCAGGGGCGGTTGCGCTCCCGAACTGTTTTGCAGCGCCTGAGCGGAAACATGGAGAACAGCAGTTTCAGAGTTGTGCGCATGCCGCTTGAGGAGGCAAAGGGACCGAAATAGCGGCTGCCGTCCCTGGTTCGCCTGCGGGTGACCACCACCCGCGGCCACGGATCTTTGATTGTGACCTTGATCAGGGGATAGTTTTTGTCATCACGGAGAATGACGTTGTAACGGGGCCGGTGTTTTTTTATTAACGAGGCCTCAAGGATCAGGGCCTCTTTTTCAGTGGTGGTGAGAATGGTTTCCACCCGCCTGACATGACTGAGCATGACCGCGGTCTTGGAATGGGCGGAGCCTGAATAATGGGCGTACTGGGCAAGCCGCTTGCGAAGATCAATCGCCTTGCCCACATACAGCACTTCGCGTCTGCCCAGCATCTGATACACGCCGGGGCCGTGGCTGACCGTAGCCAGAAAGCTGCCTGACAGGGCCGGATGATCACCTGATGCTGCGTTCACTGGCCCGGATTTACTGTTCACGCACTCTTCTACCGTACTGATTATCGGCCTTGAGAAATGCAGCCGCAAAAAGCTTTTGGGTATAGGGATGCTGCGGGCTGGTAAAGAGCCGGTCGGCAGGGCCCTGTTCAACGATACGTCCTTGCTGCATCACGGCCAGTTCATCTGCCAGAGAGCGGATAACCCGCAGGTCGTGGGTGATAAATACATAGGTCATGCCGTGACGCTGCTGCAGATTTTTCAACAGTTCAATGACCTGGGCCTGGATAGTCATGTCCAGGGCACTGGTGGGCTCATCGAGAATAAGCAGCTCAGGCTGCAGGACGATGGCCCGGGCAATGGCGATTCGCTGGCGCTGGCCTCCGGAAAATTCATGGGGAAAACGGGCGGCCATATCCGGTTCCAGTTCGACCTCCTCCAGCACCCGGGCCACTTTTTCCCGGCGCTCTTCTTTTGACCCGATATCGTGTACTTTCAGTCCTTCGCCGATGATCTGTTCAACCGAGAGCCGGGGGGAAAGGGAAGAAAAGGGGTCCTGAAAAATAATTTGCAGTTCCTTGCGCAGGGGCCGCATGCCGGAGTTGGAAAGGC
Source organism: uncultured Desulfobulbus sp. (assembly GCA_964590715.1). Classification (GTDB taxonomy): domain Bacteria; phylum Desulfobacterota; class Desulfobulbia; order Desulfobulbales; family Desulfobulbaceae; genus DRLX01. Next base: position 2,863 of record CAZPXI010000127.1, on the reverse strand, counting down.
TGGCCAGATCAACGGTTGTTCCGCCCCGGGTATAGATGATTTTTCCGCTGCAGCGGGTGAGCTTGAGCAGGCACATGGCCAGGGTCGATTTGCCCGATCCTGATTCGCCGACAATGCCCAGTGTTGTGCCCCGCTGAATGGTCAGGCTGACATCATCAACCGCCTTGAGGATATTTTTTTTCTGTTTAAAGAAACCGCTGCCTTTTGAGAGGGTGAACTGGCAGCGGATATTTTTAAGATCAATCAGTGTTCCGGAACCTGAACGAACTTTTTTATGCTCACGGGGAAGGGATTTGAGCAGGTGGATAGTATAGGGATCTTGCGG
>CAZPXI010000127.1:0-2438 GCA_964590715.1 uncultured Desulfobulbus sp. | reverse complement strand
CGCAGGATGGACATGGCGGTGACCGACTTGCCCGACCCTGACTCTCCGACCAGGGCATGGGTTTCCCCCTGCCGGATCTGCAGAGATACGTTATGGAGAACTGTCTTTTGGCCACCGGCTTCCTGGTCGGCGCAAAAGGCGAGATTGAGGTTGTCAATCGTGAGTAATGGCTTCATGAAGGCTCAAAATAAATCGTATTCGTATTACGTCAAAACTTCCGGTTGAGGCTTGTGAACAGTTAGCGGTAGTACCGCTTAGTTTCTGTCCTGAAAAATAGAGAGCGAAGACTTCTGTAGGAGCCCGCCCCTGCGGGCGATTGAGGGCCTTGCGGCATGATGCTTTTCGCCCGCAGGGGCGGGCTCCTACCTTGTTTCATGTTTGGGTTGCGGGCATTAAGCCCACATTAGCAATTAAACTACCCGATGGCGAAAAGCAGGGCAACCGGAAGATGCGGGTTGGGAGATAAAGTCATCTGCCGGAGGGCAGGGTAATCCGTATCCGGACCATGTTATGGGGGGCACTCTCAATCTTTATGCTGCCCTGATGGAGTTCAACAATCCGCTGAACAATGGTCAGGCCCAGGCCGGAGCCGCCATGGGCGGTTGCCCGTGATTTTTCAACCCGGTAAAACTGGTTGAACACCAGGGAGAGTTCATCGGCCGGGATTCCCGGCCCGGTGTTGGAGATTTCCATGGCGATGGATTCGTTCTTTTTACGCAATGAAAAGTGTATTTCAGGCTTTTGGCCACCGTTATATTTGATCGCATTGTCGATCAGGTTTATAAGTACTCGCCTGAGTTTTTCTTCGTCCGCCAAAAAAGACACGTTTTCCTGAATGTCAACGGTGAGTTGTATGGATGCGGCCCTGAATATATCATCAAATTCCTCCAGCAGGGAGTTTGCCAGCGCCGTCAGGTCAACGGTGGTGGAATCCAGAGCATCGGTAAGGTCAAGAGCGGAGAGGTCAAGCAGGTTCTTCACCAGCCGGTCCATGCGATGGCAGATCCTTGCCTGCGCATCCAGCCGGTTTTGAAAATCCCCGGGCAGGTCATCACGCAGCCCGGCTTCGTCAAAAAAAAGCCGCTGCATGGCAATCGGGGTTTTAAGCTCATGGGAGGCGTTGGCTATAAATTCCTTCTGGCGCTTGAAAGAAAACTGCAGCCGGTCGAACATTCGGTTCAGTGACGAGGACAACCTGTAGAGTTCATCATGATTTTCAGGCAGGGGAATCCGCTTGTCCAGGGTTTTATCGGAAATTTCCCTGGCCAGGGTGTTAATTTCGGCAATGGGCTGGAGGATTTTTCCGGCAACAAGATAGCCCAGCACAACCAGGGCCAGGGTGAAGACAATCAGGCCGATGGCAATGGCAATACCCAGATCGACGATCTCTTCCTGCAGCTTTTCCATGGGCCGGGCAATCTGGACCAGATACTCCTGTCCTCCAAAGGGAATCGTGAACGTCCGGACCCGAAAAGTTACCTCATTACCGTCATCCTGCTCCAGGGCGGCGGCATCCGGGGGGATGGTGGTGGCGATATTGTAGCCGCCCTTGGATTTTTTAAGCGGCAGGTCGGCAAAAGCGGTCATGGCCGAGGAAAAGACAAGTTTTCGATCCTGATCAAACACCTTGAACCAGTATAATCTGCCAAGGGATTTCAGCATGATGTTTTCCGACTGCGGAGCCCGGCTGTCTGTTGACGGGGCGAGCCCGACAAGAAGGGTATGGGCCTGGGAATCGAGTTCGGCATCCAGCAGTTCATAGGGTTGTTCAATCAGCTCATAGGAGATGACAATGGAAAACAGCAGTCCTGCCAGTAAACCGGCCCCGGTAATCCACAGGGTAATTCTATTGCGAATATTCACGCCGATTCATTCCTGATCATATAGCCGATTCCACGAACGGTATGGATAATCCGTCCGTTAGAATCGCCGATCTTTTTGCGTAGATTCTTGATATGGACATCAATACTGTTGGACATGATATAGGGATCAAATTCGTCTCCCCAGACATGTTCTGAAATTGTGAACCGCGAAACAGCCCGGTTTTTATTGTATAACAGGAATTCCAAGATGGAAAACTCCTTGGGGGTGAGTTCAATCAGTTGCCTGCCTCTTTTTACCTCTCTGCTCACGGTGTCAAGGCGGAGGTCGGCTGTTTCCAGAATCGGTGAAACCAGTTCACTGCTGCGGCGCAGCAGGGCACGGATTCGTGCCAGCAGTTCCGCCATGGAAAAAGGTTTTGCCAGGTAATCATCTGCGCCGAGATCTAGACCTTGAATTTTGTCTTCAATATCCCCCCTGGAAGTCAACATCAGAACCGGAGTGCGGATTTTTTCCATGCGTATTTCCCTGAGCACGGTGAAACCGTCTTTTTTCGGCAGCATAACATCAAGCAAAATCAGATCATACGGCTCTGTATATATTGTATCCAGGGCCTC
>CAZPXI010000126.1:3446-7253 GCA_964590715.1 uncultured Desulfobulbus sp. | reverse complement strand
TCATCCCAGAACGCAATCGGCACCTTGCCCTGGGCCACCGAAGCCCGAATGGGATCTATAGCAGAATTAATCTCGTCCGGACTTGCAAACTGAGTCAGATTAAACTCAAAAAAATCGAAGGGACTGCCTTCATGATGTTTGGCAATTTCACCGGCCACCTGCTTAACGGCAAAAGACTTGCCCGAACCGGGAGGGCCGAACACACCGATACACAGGGGGCGAAGGACCGAATCCTTGGATACATACGAACTCATAACATTGTGAAGGGTGATCACCGGATCAATCTCGGCCGGATCCGTCGTCCGCAGGTGACCAAGCTGGAAGATGGGCAGGTTGTCAAATCCGGTGCCCTTGTTGACCTCTTCCTTCAGGTAATGCAGGACTGAGACAATGGTATCAAGATAGTCGTATCCCAGTGAGGTTTTCCCTCCCTCCCTCCCGGGCTGATGTTTGCGAAAAAAAGTACGCAGGGCCTTTTTCTTTTTCTCACCCCAGATCTGGCCGGCCACCAGTTCCAGGGTGGAATCAAAATCGGCGGAAAAAGCCGGCAGTTCGACAAAGGCCGGATCGTCACTGTTTTCCAGAAAAGAGCAGGGGGTTCCATCCGGATAGGTGGAAGAGAAATCCAGGTCCGGGAATTCCAGTCCATCGTTAAAAGAGTATCCCTGTTCATAGAGAATCTTCCAGTTGAGCAGGATCCGCTTGGAGAAATCGTAAAAATAGTTACGGCAGAAATCAAAACCGTTGAAACGGATACAATCCATGGTCAGCATGGAAGTCACCATGGTGTCATAGCAGGGAACCGAACCACGATACCGGGGTGAACTTTTTTCCGGCAGAAACCCTTTGCGGTAGCGAAAATACGTACCGTCCGGCCCTACATACAGAATCCCGTGGGGAAACATCTCGACAATAACATGGCAGAGAAAGCAGTTCCGGCTTTCATCCCAGATCCCGACCTCCTGGGTCCGCAAGGCCCGCAGGCACATGGCAACAATGGTTTCCCAGTTGACGGAGGAATCCATCTCCATCCGGGTGGTTTCCAGGTCGGATAAGCGGCAGAAAAGGGTAAATTTGTCCTTGAGCAGGCCGGCCCATTTCTGCCAGTGGGCGACCGAGATGCCGATGGCGATGCACCAGAAACCCGGGTTCAGATCCATCAAATCCTCACAGACCTGGGGCGGGACTCCGGAATCATCGATCAGAACGATACCGTTGTTGCCGCCGATGACATCAAGACTGTTTTCGGCAATGACAAAGGGATCCCCCCCGGCTCCCCGTCCCTCGGCCGGAAGCATCTGGTTGACCACAAACCAGCCCTGGTCGGGATTTTTGGCCGTACCGATCGAACGTTTCCGAAAAATCTGATAGACTTCCTTCTCCGCTCCGTAGGCCAGGGAATGAATCTTCGGCGTCAACTCGGAGGTTGTCAAATACGAGGCCAACCAGGTCAGGCATTCCTCCAGCCGTCCATTTTCCACCGCAACCTTACCGGCAAGCAGTTCTATATCATCGCCGGGGTTATAACCATAGGCGGGCAGGCTGCCCTCTTCAAGCAGGCTGACCTCCTTGACCGGCAGGTTGTAAATTTTAACATTGGAACCAAGAAGCAGGATTTTCGGCGAAGCATCAGTCATGGCGGGGATCCGGTATGCTGTTAACGATGAGTTGCGGGAAAAACCGACGGCCGATACATGAACCCCTTGATTAAGGGTATTTTCGCCCAATCCCTGCGTTATACAAAAAATTTTATCCTCGGAATATCAACTATATGCCTGTGGTAAAAATTTTAGCATGCCTTGATCTTGAACGAAAATCCTCATTAATCAACAGACTCATACATATCGGCGGCTTGAAAAAAAGCCGATGTAAGCAAAGCTTACTGAAAGGTACACCCGGGCGGCCGGTCAAAAGGAGGACTGACCAGTCACCCGGGGAGGAGGCGTTCTATTACAACAAATCGGTTTTTTTCAGGATAATCAGGGAGGCCCGATAGGATATAACGATCAGGGCCACCCAGGATAACAGTAAAAAAGCGGTCATATATTTTCTCCATAAAGTTTGTTTGCAGTCCGGTCGGTTCAGCTTTCCACCGGTCCAATGCTGATCTGTTTGGCCATAATACTGACCTCGGCAATGAGCAGGATGGTGAACAGGATCAGGAACATGAAAAAGGTGGTCTGTACGGTCCCGGTAGTCAAGTTGGAACGGGCCACGGTGACCGGCAGCAGATCCTGAATTGCCCAGGGTTGGCGACCGACCTCGGCAACGATCCATCCTGCCCAGTGAGCGATAAGGCCAAGAAAAAACAATGTGGTTCCGCCGCCGAGAAGCCAGCGCTGCTTAAGCAGGGTATCCTGCATGGCAAAGTAGAGAAATGCGATAAAAACCAGCGGAAACAGCGTTCCCAGGATAACCATGATACGAAAGGAGGTAAACGACATGGCTACCGGCGGCACGGCATCTTCGGGTTTCTCCAGAAAACCGTAGCCCAGATAGTCTTTGTTTTGATCAAAAAGCGAGAGGGCGGCAGCGGCAGCGGCCGTATCGCCGGCCCGGTTGGCTTTTTTGTATTTATCAAGCTCGGCCAGGGCGACTTTCCCCTTTTCCATCTTTTCGGTTGCGCCCATGATGCCCTGCTCCGCATTGCCGTAGACCAGATCTTCAATACCCGGGACAAAGGATCCCAGGGAACGATTGGCCAGCAGAGACAGGAGCCCGGGAACACGGATCGCAAAGGTAAACCCGTCCTGATCGTCACCAACTTTTTTGTCGGTATTCACCATGCCGAGGGCAACAATACCGGCATTGTTTTCACCCTGGTACAAACCCTCAACAGCGGCAAGCTTCATGGGCTGGTGCTGGGCCACTTCATAGGCTGCCTCATCACCGGTGAAGCCGACAAAGATGGAGGCCAGCAGGCCGAAAATAGAGGCCACAATAATGGAACGCCGAGCCATCTTGATGTGCCGCCCTTTGAGCAGGTAAAAGGATGAGATAGAGAGGATAAACAGGGCGGCAAAGAGCATGGATGCGCTGGTGGTGTGGGTAAATTTAGAGACCGCTATCGGGTTGAAAACGACGTCGCTGAAGTTCTGCATTTCAAAACGGGCCGTGTCCGGATTAAAGGCCTGCCCGACCGGATTCTGCATCCAGGCATTGGCGATCAGAATCCAGATCGCCGACATGTTGGAACCGACCGCGACCATCCAGGTGGAAAAGAGGTGAAATCTCTTGGAAACACGGTTCCAGCCGAAAAACATGACAGCAAAAAAGGTTGCCTCCAAAAAGAAGGCAAAAATGCCTTCTATGGCCAGTGGTGCGCCGAAAACATCACCGACCATCCAGGAGTAGTTGGACCAGTTGGTACCGAATTCAAATTCGAGGATAATACCGGTGGCCACGCCAATGGCAAAGTTAATGCCGAACAGCTTCATCCAGAATTTTGTCAGATTTTTCCACTCCTGAGAGCCGGTCTTCACATAAATGGTGTGATAGAAGGCGATAATCCAGGTAATCCCCAGGGTCAGGGGTACGAAAATCCAATGATACAGCGCTGTCAGGGCAAACTGGGCCCGGGCCCAGTTGACCATGGTCAGGTCAAAATTTTCAATCATTCTTCCTCTCCTCCTTGTATAGAATTCTGCACGGGTCTGGTCAGCTCACTGAGCACATAATCCGCCCGTTGTTCATCCGTCGAAAACTTCGTTCCAAGAAAATCATGGAAAAAAAACAGCTTCAATACCCCAAACATGATGATCAGCTTGATAAGAATAACCTTCCACAGGGTTCTTCCCAGCGTCATCC
>CAZPXI010000126.1:0-3346 GCA_964590715.1 uncultured Desulfobulbus sp. | reverse complement strand
ATGATGATCAGCTTGATAAGAATAACCTTCCACAGGGTTCTTCCCAGCGTCATCCTACGGAACCCCTCAACATAAAAACGAAAAATCCGGAAGGCCGCATTGGGCTGTTTTTGTAGTGCCTGTTCCATAAGTGTCTTCTATTGTTGTTTTTTTAAACGACTTATACTCTCAGACTCAAGAGGTTCCGCTGAAACAAGCTCAGCGGCCGGAAAAGTCCGGACACAGGATTCCTCTTTCACCAGTTGATCGAAGTGCACCCGGGCCAGGGTTTGCCGCAGCTGATCCCGGGCATCCATCCAGACCTGGTGCACCGCACAACTGTAGGTCACCTTGCAGGAAGAAGGCCGGGCCACGCAGTCATTGAGATAAATTTCACCAATCATGGTTTCAACAACGTCGAGCAGAGAAATATCCTCGGGCGGCTGCAGGAGAACAAAACCTCCCCTCGCCCCCTGTTTGATCTCGATAAAGCCGGCCTTTGCCAGATCCTGGGCAATTTTAGCCAGAAAATGTCCAGGAATCTCCGCCCGCTCGGCTATCTCCTGACGACTGGTCAACACCCCCCGTCCCTGTTTGGAAAGATAGACCATACAGCGGATGGCATATTCAGCGGCCCTTGTCAGTCGCATATTTCACGGAAATGCAACGGGATATAAGATCGCTGATGGTGCATAGATCCAGGGATTTCTTTTGAATGAGAGTTGGCTCCGGACATCATTTAAACAATCAATAAGATCCGGCGCTGTCGGCTCCGCTTATATCTTCAATCCCCATTTTTCTGCGATCCATAGCCCACCAGACATAGGCAACATAGGCCAGAACAACGGGAATGAACAGGGCCACCCAGGTCATGACCTGCAGGGTGTAGACACTGCTGGAGGCATTATAAATGGTCAGACTGGATTGCAGATCGACCTTGGAGGGATAGAAAGCCGTATTATTGAAACCCGCCATGCCGAAGATCGCCAGCCCGACAAGGACGGTTCCCAATCCGGAGGACCAGATTCCGCATGTTGCCTTGGTCTTGGCGGTCACCAGCACACCGGTTACCACCAGTATCAGGCCGACAATCAAGGCAACGGCAAGACCGGGCACCTGCACCAGATTGAGGAGGTATTTCCAGGTGACCCGGATGATCTCGCCATTTTGACCGATACCATAGCCGTCCATGGGCAGAACCTGAAGAACGAACCAGCCCAGAAACGGGAGGCTGTAGATAAAATTTTTATAGGCGGCCGCACGCAGACGCTCTTCCAGCTCATCATTTTGGCTGAAATCAATATTGTTGACCAGATACATGGCGCCAAGGGCACGGGCGTTGAAGACCAGGAAAAAACCGACCGAAAGGTTAAACAGGGAAAAAGCCGCCTCAAGCCCCCGCAGTGGATTTGTCCAGGTGACGAAATTATAACTGTTTAAGGTGAAATTGGAGCCGGTGAAAAAGGTTCCGACCGCTGCCCCGATAAGCAGAATGCCCACCGAACCGTTGATCAGAAGAAAGGTTTCAAAGACCTTGGAGCCAAGGATGTTTCTCGGCTTTGTTCGATACTCATAACTGACCGCCTGAATAATAAAGGTGAACAGAATCAATACCCACACCCAGTACGCTCCGCCGAATGAGGTCGCGTAAAACTTGGGAAAAGCGGCAAACAGGGCACCGCCGAAGAGGACCAGGGTAGTAAAGGTGAGTTCCCATTTCCGGCCCAGGGAGTTGATAACCAGCGACTTCTCGGTCTCCGTCTTTGCGACCTGCCAGAGCAGGGTCTGTCCTCCCTGAACAAAGTTTAGAAAAAGAAACAGGGAACCAACCACGGAGCAGAGAAACCACCAGAGCTCCTGTAATTGGGCGTGGGTTGCGGTTTGAATCCAGTAGGCAATCATGCGTAACTCCTTTGTAAAACCAGTAGTTGAGCTAAAAAAGACATATAAGATTGTTATGGTCTTATATTGAAAAATTATTTCTCTGTCAAGAATAAAATAACCATTATCAGTTATGACTGAGAAATTCTTAGATTTAACCGAACCAGGGTCCAGTCCGGTACAGAAGCAGGAAAGGTGCACATCACTGCCCGACCTGGGCCCTGATTGACAGGCAACTGCGACATGCTTAATTTCTTTATACGGAAACGACTCTAAGACGAGAGATCAAACGGCTTGATTTGTTTTTCCGGTTAACCACCAGCTCAGACAATCAGCAGGGAGCTTCCGGGTTGTTGTTCAGGGAGCCCGATCTTCCGGGCGATACAAAAGCCGGCCCGGTCGACAACCCAAATCCTCCCCTGGGGCGAGTTCCTGCCGATGAATTGGTTATTTGTCGTACTGGTGATCTTTTTTTGTCAAAATACAACCAGGAGAACGCTATGGATACCTTGTCCCGAACGCCCCATCTCAAACTCCAGGAGATGTGTGACTGTTACCTGGAAACTGATTTTTCCAAGCAACTGGCAGCCATGGGATCCTCCGGCAGCAATGCGGATCTTATGGAAAACAGCTTTAAATATCTGGCCCTGGCCCTGTTGCAGGCAACCACCCAGCAGGCCGGAGAGCTCTCTTTTATAAAAACAGAGGACTCCATAGCGGTAACCATCAGGACAGCAGATCAGGCAATCCCCCTCCCCGCCCCTGCCCCGGAACTTATCAAGGCAATCACCGTCATCATTCGCAGCATCACTCACCTTGATGAAGAAAAAGGGGAAAGCCCGCTCATCCTGGGTCTGAAAAACGGCCAGCTTGAGCTGCTGGTCGAAGTTGAGGAGGGCAAAAAGAAAGAACAGCTCATAATTACATTCCCGGACTCCGAGAGCAGGATCCTTTCAGAGAAGGAACCTGCCGCGCCTGTGGAAGGAACAACGGCTGCCGAACCGAGCCATTGGAAATGCGGCAAATGCAGTTTCACCTTCACTGCACCAAGCCTTCCTCAACAATGTCCCGGCTGCGGTGAGAAATGCGATTTTCTCAATATCACCTGTTACACGCCGGAATGCGGCGGGCCGGGAAATATTGACCATAGACTTGCATGAGACGGGCTGCCCGGAGCGGTAGTGCAATCCAATCATTCATTACTCCGCTATCTCACCACCTGGCTTGGTGTCCTTGAAATCAACCGGTTTTGTTTTCTTGGTCATCTTATCCAGACAAAATACGTTTTTGCTGACAACACGCCTTAATCGGATGTCGATCAGGGTTGTGCCGTTAGGGTGCAATGCTTTAGTGAGCAAGTCCTTTGAGGCGCTGATGCTGCACGGGAGATAGCGTACAAATCCATCTTCCGGCCTGCCGACAATCTTAATTCCCAATGATTCCGCCCCGGTCATCTTTTTCCGGACGACTTTGCCTTTGTTATTTC
>CAZPXI010000125.1:4494-7260 GCA_964590715.1 uncultured Desulfobulbus sp. | reverse complement strand
GTTCATCATCTGCCTGCCGCACCATGGAGACCTGCTGCCGATGCTGCTGAATCATCTTCTCCGGTATCCCGGATCCATTCCCAAGTCGGGATAAGGGAAGCAGGGGATTTCCTTTTCAAGCCGGCAGTGAAACGGATAATACCTGCATTAAAAAATTCTTAGAACAGGTTGAATAAATCACACAATACCAGGAAGATCCATTTGCACAACATTAATTATCGTGCTTCTTAAGGAAACTCAGCCTATAACTCTCTGGATCCCCGCCTTCGCGGGGATGACGTCGAATTTACAACTTGTCGTTCCCGCAGGAAGTAACGCAGACTCCGATCCAGCATCCATGTGCGGCCGGCCGACAAAAAAACAGGGCTTTTTTGCTGAGTTTTGTATAGAGCCACGTTAATTATTTTTCTTGATTCAACCAACCGTTGGAACGGAACTACGCAGCGTAACGATACGATTTGTTAAAAAACGCAAAGACTCTTTTCAGTTTCTCTTCATCACTATCATTGACCAGTGAAAACTGCATGCCGTACGCGTAGCGGCCGCCTTCTTCATGCTCGTGCAGGGCACGCACGGTTAAGGGCAGGGAGTGTTCTTTTTGCACCGGGTTATCATCGGGAACATAGAGAACAGCTGGAAAGTCCGTCAGCAACTTCAACTTTTTCCGGCACTTAATGTTAAGACCGTTTAAGCTGATATCATTGGTAACCCCCTGCACTGTTTCATCACCCAGGGTCAGCATGATACGAATTCGATTGCTGATCCGGGGATAGGCGCGTTTTTCACCGGCACCTCTGGCAACAGGGGCGACCGGATCCGTCTTGAATTTTTCCAAAATAGTGTTGAGCTGATCGGAAACCAGATGCAGATCTTCTGCGACAATAGTCGTAGACTCCGATTTCTTGTTGTTTTCCTCAAGAACTCTGAAAAGCTCGTTGAGCCTGGAGTGCAGCAGATCAAGCTGTTCCATCTGCTGCTGATTGAACTCTTCAATCTGACCGGTGCCGACCGTTGTCTGAACCACACTTTCCCGCATCGATTCAAACGCCTCAACGGTCTGGGCCGACATCTGCTGGGAGTTGTGGACCTCTTCCACCACATTCTGCATGGAGGTCACGGAATTTGAAACCCGTTCCGTAACCTGGTTGATCAACTGGGTGATTTCATCGGTAGATTCCGCAGTCTGTTTGGCCAGCGCTTTGATTTCATTGGCGACAACGGCAAACCCCTTGCCTGCCTCACCAGCCCGGGCAGCCTCAATGGTTGCATTCAGGGCCAAGAGATTGGTCTGGTCTGCAATATCCTGAATGGACTCTATAATTTTATAAATCTGACCGGAGGCCTGATCCAGAGATTCTATTTCTTCTGCTGTGGAATGTACACTGGTCACGGTTCTTGATAAAACTGAAATGTTCTTCTCAACAACGGCAATTCCGGATTCCGCCTCTTTTTCGGCTTCACTGCCGATTTCCTTTGCCTGCTGAATAGTATCATCGACCTGTTCGGAGACCTGCAGCAATGATTTAATGGATTGCAGGACCTCTGAAGAATGCTGTTCCTCCCGGTGGCTGACCTCGGATATTTCCCTTGAAATTGAAGCCACCTGCCTGGAAGAATAGGCCATTTGTCTCGAGTTTTGCTGGACGTTATGAATAATATTACTCAAGGACAGCCGCATCTTTTCAACGTGTCCGGCAAGGGCACCTATCTCATCCCGGGAAAGATCCACGACCGGATACACTTTAAGATCGCCTCCGGCAATCCGTTTGGCCTTGCGGACCATATCCGTCAACGGTTCCGTCAGGTTGGTAACCAGTACGGATGAAATCATCCACGAAGAGACAATGGCAAGGATCCACATGAAGATCTGCACAATTTGCATGATCCGTACCTTGCCGTCCGCCTTATCGGCCATCATGCCGACCGCCTTATTCATAGCGGCCAACACCTTGACGCTCATGGCATTGACGGTCGCCAGTTGATCCGGCTGGAGCGCGTCCGGATCTATTTCATCGACGACCCGGAGAAGCTGCTGCCACAGTTGCCGTACCTCTTCCAGCTGCTCTCTGATACTGCCGCTGCCTGCACCCGGGATGTTGACCGGGTTCGACATCCCGAGATCCTTGAATGTTTGTCCGCCATCAGTCAAAGCCTTCAGGGACACTTCAAAGAGTTTTCCGGTCTTGAGTATCCGGGCGGAGGCCTTTTCCCTGCTCTTCTGGTCCTGCTGCTGGAGAGAAAGAAAAAATTCCTTGGTGAACTTCTGGGTAAGCATCCGTTGCCGCCCGGCTATATTGACCACCAGACCGTCATTATTCTGCCGATACAGGGTCAGGGAAGTGTAGAGAACGATGATGGTGATTATGGCGAGAAAAAAAAGAATCAGACGGACGAGCTTCTGTTTTACGCTGAGTTCCTGCAAGTGAAGCAGCCGGCTGAGTTTGTTTGAAAAAGACCCTTTCATGCACTCTCCTGTCTATCCCGTAGTGATTCCACGCTGCACGCCACCTTTCAGCCACACAGCAAATTCGCTAATACTGAAAGTTTACAATCGCCGGTAAGGAAAAATCAAATTTTTTCTTTGACGTGCTTAAGCTCTGTTGCAGGCTCAAGGTCGCCTGATCGGTGGAAACTGCCTGTGCTGCAACGATCGAGGGCTTACTGCGTATGGCGCGATTTTTAATTCTACTCTGCCATATTTCTATTTTTTCGTCATTTTTAACGATTCCGGCAGGAGATACGCATGGATTTCAGGCCAGTCCATTG
>CAZPXI010000125.1:0-4394 GCA_964590715.1 uncultured Desulfobulbus sp. | reverse complement strand
GATTTTTCCAGCACCTCCAGGCGGAGGCGGTCACGATCATCAAAAAGCTTTCTGCTGGTGAGAGTGATGGCGGTCATAACCCCGAACCCGGTTCCGGCACAGATCAGAAACATGATCAAAATCTGATACTTGACCGCATCCATGGGCGAAGAGCCACCCAGGATCTGGCCGGTCATCATTCCCGGCAGGCTGACCAGACCGGCTGCAGCCATGGCGTTGATAATCGGGATCATGCCGGAGCGCATGGCCTGCTGCCGGATCTCATGAATGGCCTCGCGGCTGGTCTGGCCAAGGAGGAGCCGCTGCTCAACGATCCGGCGCTGTTGCCACAGGGCCTCGGTCATTCGATCCATGGAAAGCGATATCCCGTTCATGGTGTTGCCCAGCAGCATCCCCAGAAGGGGAATGGCGTATTGCGGGGTGTACCAGGGATCGTTGGCAATGATGACGGCAAGGGCAAAAAAGGCCACCGCAAACGAGGAGACAAACATGGAGCCGGTTCCCAGCAGCCAGCCCTGGAAACCTCGGATTCTTCTATGCTGACGAACAACAACTTCCCGCCCGGCAACAGTCAGCATCACCATGGAGATGGCAAAAACAAAAAGGAAGCTGGCATTGGAAAAGAGAACCCGCAGGACCTGACCGATAAAGAGCAGCTGGACGGTGGTACGCAGGGCGGAGATTGCCAGCCGTTTTTCCAGACCGAGACGCATACGCCGGCTGAGGATGCCCAGCAGCAGGACCAGAGTTGCGGCAAGACTCAGATCAAGAGGGCTCAGCGGTTTAACACCCATCTTCGCCTCCAAGGGTTGTCAGTTCTCCGTTTTCGTGCATGAACAGGCTGCGGTCGGCCACCCTGGCAAGCTGTTCAGAGTCATGGCTCACCCAGAGCAGAGGCGCATTATTTGTACGGCCGTACTCAAGCAGAAGCTGTTCAACTTTTGTTATATTGGCGGCATCAAGGCTGGCCGTGGGTTCATCAAGCAACAGGGCACCGGGTCCGTTCTCCAGCAGCCGGAGAATAGCCAGCCGCTGTTTTTCTCCGGTGGAAAGCCGGCTGATCTGCCAGGAACCCACCTCAAAATCAAAACCCAGGTGATTGAGCGATCCCGGAGCAAGAGAGGAAAAATCATGGAAATGCTCTTCCACCGTATCCTGCCACCAGGAACTCTCAGCAGGGAGCAGAGCCACGGACTTCCGCCACAAGGGGGCGGGCACCTCGGCACAGAGCATATTGCCAAACCGCAGAGAACCACCATGGGGATCAAGATCGGCAATGGCGCGGAGAAGAAGGGTTTTTCCAGAGCCGGAAGCACCCTGCAGGCCGAGACATTGGCGCCCGCAAATTTCAAGGGAATAGGGCCCATGATCGCGGAAGGTGACATTATCTATTTCCAGTCGGCTCATTTCGGGTTCTGAGTTTCGGGTTTCGGGTTTCGAGTTTTCCGGGAATATTCTACCGCATTCTCAACAGCTCGACAATAATCCGGGCAACTGTGACCGCACCATTTTCACGACTCTCGCGTGCCGGCTGCCGGGCGCTCAACTCGTCCAGCCGCTCTACCCAGCTGCCGGTCTGCAGCTCAACCCCGGCAAGTTCCGTTCCCCCCATCTCACGACGGATAAATTCGGTCAGAACCGCAGATTCACGAAATGTCTCTCTGCTTATGTAGGCAAAAGGGACTCCGGCCGCATAGACCTCGGCCAGGGTTGAATATCCTGCCTTACCGACCACCAGATCAGATGCCGCCACCAGATCGGGATGATAAACATCCGACTGCTTGGGAACGTAGCGGAGGTTCCCCGAACACTCAACCCGGTTCCCCTGCCCGCCCAGCACAAAAATAAATCCATTTGCCTCCATCAGTGGAGCCACGGCATATTCATCACCCTCCACCCCGCCCATGGTGAGCAGAACAAGTTTTTCCTCCACACTCACCAGGAGTTCCCTGCGGATGTTTTCACGAGATTTCTTTCCTGCCCGGCTGATGGGAGCAATTGCCTGCAGACCGTCAACCGGATTGCAGACAGGTACGGCCTGCAGGTGATGGGTTGCCCGGCCGTATAGTTCCTGTAAATACTCGATATGGGGCTGCAGAGCAGGACAATCTTCAGCATAGCCGGCATAAATCCAGTCCCAGGTAAAGTTTTCCAGCAGAACCGACGGGATACCCAGACGCTCGGCTGCAACCAGGCCAAGAGGCGCAATATCACAGAGGATCAGGTCACAGCCGGAAAACAGCTGCACGGCCCGGCCAATCCGTTCTTCCGACAGCGGATAAAAATCGTCAAGGGCGCTGAGTGTCGCCTGCAGGTCTTCCTGGAGCGAATTTTTCTGGATCAGCCCGATATCAGTTGTCATCGGGTAGTATTTAAAAGAGCAGGAAAGAGAATCTGAAAAAAACCACTCCGGCACGGTGGTGACCACCACAAACTCTGCCGGGATTCTTTTTCCCACCGCCTCAACAACAGCCGCGGCCCGGGCCGCGTGACCAAAGCCGTGCGGCGTTATGCAGCACCCTATACGCAGGTTCATACAACGGCAGAGGAGAGGGAGTCCGGCAGGATGACCCTGAAGGTAGAGCCCTCCCCTTCCCTGCTCTCAACCTCTATCCGCCCCTGGTGCTTGTCGACAATATTTTTTGCAATCGCCAGCCCAAGGCCGGTGCCCCTGTTTTTATCGGTAAAAAACGGGGTGAAAATCTGGGCTGTTTTCTCTTTCTCCATGCCTATACCGGTATCGGTGACGGT
This sequence comes from uncultured Desulfobulbus sp., assembly GCA_964590715.1. GTDB lineage: Bacteria > Desulfobacterota > Desulfobulbia > Desulfobulbales > Desulfobulbaceae > DRLX01. The sequence goes on along the minus strand of CAZPXI010000125.1, from coordinate 1,643 downwards.
CAGCATGACCTCACCTGTTTCAGGTCGATTGGCGGTGGAGATGGTGAGGGTTCCGCCGTCGGCCATGGCCTGGAGACTGTTGAACACCATGTTAAACAGCACCTGATAGATCTGTTCTCCATCCATGTCGACTGTTTTCAGGTTCGGATCAAGATTCTGTTCCAGAGCAATACCCTTTTTGTCCAGTTCCGGTTCCATGAATCGCACCATACGCTCAACCAGAACATTCAAGGATTCAGGCTGCAGGCTGAGATCCCTGGGACGGGCAAAATCAAGAAATTCGCGCACAATATTATCGAGCCGGGTGGTCTCCTCAACAATGATTGCGGCAAGATGCTCATTGCCCGGCGCGACCTTGGTGATCCGTTTTCCTAAAATCTCGGCCGTCGACCGGACAATGCCGAGCGGATTTTTAATTTCATGGGAGACCGCGGCCACCATTTTACCAAGGGTTGCCAGACGCTGGGCCTCTCCGAGTTTTTCCTCGAGCTGGAGACGCTCCCGGGCCCGATCTGCCATGATTTTATTGGCTCGAACAACAATTACCGAAAGAACGGCAAAGAGAATGCCCATGATGGTGAGCGAGAGCAGGATAATTCGTCCCTGCAGACCGATAATCGCCCGCAGGTCGCCGGAGAGGTCCTGGACAACTTCGATAACCCCCATTATTTCGCCGGACCGCTCACCGGTCCGGTCTTCCTGGCGAAAGGGAACATAGGATTTAAGAGTGCAGTAGACCGGCGGTGCCCCCGGCAGCAGGCTGAGCAATGAGCCGCTGGAAACCAGGATGGAGCTGTCTCCACCTGCCCGGGCCTTTTCGTATTCAAGCCCGCCCTTATCCTTTTTGCCGACCATTTCCTTGACTGTGGAATAGGAGATAATATTTTCCCGGGAATCAAAAATGGTCACGGATTCGATATGCATGCCCCGGGTGATATTGCGGACAATAGCGTCAAGGCGGGCGAACTGGCGCTCATCGGAAAGGGCTATTCGGCCGTAGCGAACCACGGTCGGCAGGACAAACTGTAAAAACACCTGGCTGTTGAGGTTTTCGGCAAAGAGCTGCGAGTAGGCCTCGCTGCGTTTTAAGAGAACCTGTTTGGCATTATTGGCAAGAACCCAGGACAGGAGCAGGGAGGCAAAGAAGATGAGCGCCAGGCTGGTGACGGCAAAATATTTGACCAGCTCAAAGGGCAGCAGTCCCTCCCCGTCGGTGCGGCTCCACAGACGGTTTTTAATCACAGAAAAGTCAAGTCGCCGGCGGGCCATCACAGACTCCACATCGTTTACAGCGGCTGGTCTCACAGGGCATGGTTACCTTCTCCTGCAGGGCACGATCCAGCTCTGCATAGAGATACCCATCGGTAATCCCGTGATCCAGGATATCCCAACACATTCGCTCTCCCGGATCCCGCGGTCTGACCGCATATTCCCAGCTCGTCAGGCCATGGGCCTTCATTGCCTGCTTAAAAGAACGCCTGCCCATGCCGATATCGAGCAGCACCCCGGCAAGCCGTCGGTCACCACGGGAAAAGACAGCCTGTTCCAGAACCCGTTCGGGCCGGTCCACCTTGAGACGTACATTGGCAAGCGGTTTCAACATCCGGCGAAGATACTTTATTTTATGCTTTAATGCCAGCACC
>CAZPXI010000124.1:0-7275 GCA_964590715.1 uncultured Desulfobulbus sp. | reverse complement strand
GATCCCCGACAACGGCTCCGTCGTTACAGGCAGCGTAACCACTTGGGGATGAACGAACGGGGTAAACGTGACGGTGAAAATTATGTAAGGAAAGGGCCTGTTTGAGTTCATCGGGAATGCAAAAAAAAACAAAGAAACCGTATGAAGAAAAATCTCTGAAAAATTGTTATGCTGCCTGCTATTCAACTTGAAAATATTTCCAAGTCATATACGGAACGAACCTGGAAGTCGGTTCTGTTGCGGAAAACCAGGCGGACTCAGGCGTTGGAGGACGTTTCATTATCGGTCCATGAAGGCGAAATCCTGGGGCTGCTCGGCCCTAATGGGGCGGGTAAAACAACCCTGATAAAGATTCTGGCCACGCTTATCTCTCCCGACAGCGGCTCTGGATCCATCACCGGTTTAGATCTTGAGACGCAGGCCCATCGTATCCGTCATAAGATCGGTTTGGTGAGTACCAATGACCGAACCTTTTACTGGCGGCTCAGCGGGCGCGACAATCTCTCTTTTTTTGCAAGTCTCTACAATATGTATGGACGATATAAGACGGATCGTATCAACGAGGTGCTTGATCTTGTCGGTATTTTCGACAAGGCCGACTTCCGCTTCATGTCCTATTCCGCCGGACAGCGGCAACGGTTGGCCATTGCCAGGGCTCTGCTGGCAAACCCGGACGTTCTTCTCCTGGATGAGGCAACATCCAGCCTTGATCCCATCGGGGCAAGAAAGCTCCTGCAGTTCACAAAAAACACTCTGGCGAAAGAGCAGAAAAAAACCATTATCTGGTGCACGCACAACCTGAGCGAAGCCGATGAACTCTGTGACCGGATTGTGATTTTGTATAACGGCCGGGTGATTGAGGACGAAATACCTGCAGCAATGAAACAGGTCTTGGGCACGGGCGCGACATACCGTTTCGCACTCAGTGCTTTTTCACCTGATCTTGAGGGAAATCCGAGTTTCAGGGAGCTTGAATCTGTAGAAAACGGGGTAAAATCCTGCACCGTACTGTTGGACTCAAGCAGGGTGCCGGACACGATCAAGACCTTGACCGGTGCCGGTATCAAGGTGTATGAGTGTGCGAAAATAGAACGTCCCCTGGAAGAGGTCTTTACTGAACTCATTGATAGGGAAAATGGAACTGGTTGAATGAGCAAAGGTAGAAACATTTTTTCTCAAGTATTGGCTAAGCCGGTTGCCTTCCTGGTACGCGATTTTAAGTTGGCGGCCAGCTATCGGCTCCAGTTTTTTCTGCAGGGGGCGGGAATCTTTCTGACGACCCTGATGTTTTCACTGTTTTCCAACCTGCTTTCCGGTCAGAATATTTCGTTTCTGCAACCCTATGGAGGTGATTTTTTCTCCTTTGTAATTATCGGTATTGCCTTTTCCGATTACCTTGTCAGCTCCACCAATACCTTTGCCGGTGAAATCCGTGCGGCTCAGGTGGTCGGCACCCTGGAGTCGCTGCTGGTTACCCCCACGTCAATAATGACCATTTTGTTTTCCTCCTATATGTACACCCTGTTTGCCACCAGTCTGCGCATGGTGTTGTACCTTATTCTGGGGGCCTGGGTCTTTGGTGTACACTTCCAGGCTGTCGGGCCGGGCACGGTTTTACTGACCTTTCTTTTGTCATTGCTGCCGTTTTTCGGCCTTGGACTTCTTTCCGCCACCTTTATTCTGGTTTTTAAGCAGGGCAGTCCGATCAGCGGCCTTATTGCCGTAAGTTCCGGCCTGCTCGGGGGAGTGCTGTATCCTGTTGCCGTTCTGCCCGGCTGGCTGAAACCGATTTCGACCCTGCTGCCGATAACACACGGCCTGGAGGCCATGCGTCAGGTTCTGCTCAATGGTGCAGGGCTCAATGATATTCGAAACCAGCTCTTCATTTTGCTGGTTTTTTCTGTTGTTTTGCTTACAACCGGTATAGGCTCCATTTACTTTGGGTTACGGGTTGCCAGGAAAGAGGGGTCGTTGCTGCATTATTAAGGCGGGTTTTGCCCGCAGCCCAATTTTCTGTGTAGGAGCCCGCCCCTGGGGGCATAGCACGTCAAGTTAAGGAAAAATTGTCATTGGCAGATACAACAAAAAAGTAGGGTGGGCACAGCCCACCAAAAAAGCTGCCGAATCCAGCTGCACTCTATACGTAGCAACGACCTTCCGGCGAAGCAGCGATTATTGCACCCCACTTCCTGCTGGTGGGCGGTGCCCACCCTACAAAAAACTGGTTATCGTCAAGGTGAAGGCTACGGAAAAAAATCCTAATGTATGCGCGGTAGTTGGCCTTAGACGGCTATGCCCCTGCGGGCGATAAAAAAATAAAATAGAACGTTCAAGCGTTCAAGTTTATTCGAGCGAATCCCATGAACATTGAAGAACTTTTCGGGCAAGCCGCGGATCTGGTTGACGGGCTGCTCATTCGACGATCCCAAACCACCATCGGAACCGAGTTGGAGGATGAAACCGTCATTCTTGATCTTGACGCCGGTATATACAGCGGCTTGGATGCGGTCGGGACCAGGATCTGGCAGCTGCTTGAAGGTGAACAAAGCGTTGCCGCCCTTCGTACCGTTCTTCTGGAAGAATACGAGGTAAGCGTTGAGCAGTGCCAACAGGATCTGCTGGCTTTTCTTCAAAGTCTGGCCGCACAGAACCTCATTGAGGTACGAAGTGGGGAAGGTTCTTAAATTTTTTCGTCTTGCCGGTCCGGAGAAATTGTTTTTTTGCCGGGCCGTGTATCTGTTGTTCTACTACCGAATTGCCCTGCGCAGACAACATTTTCAAACCCTGGTTGACCGGCTGTCAAATTCTAAAACCACGGCCCCGCTGCAGCCTGTTCCATCGATCCCTGCCGATACCCTGATCCGTCTGCTTGCAGCAGCCTGCCGGATTGTGCCGTTTACAACCTGTCTGTCGCGGGCCATGGCCGGACAAAGGCTTTTGACTGGTTGCGGATATTGTTCCAAACTACATATCGGCGTTGCCAGAGAAAAAGGGGAAAAACTTGAGGCGCATGCTTGGCTCAGCCTGGACGGCCGGATTATCCTTGGCAACACCCCTGATCTTGATCGGTATCGGGAACTGCCCCAATTTCAAACAGGTAGGTCAGAGAGGCCATGAGCGGTATCTGCGGTTTTTTTAACAGAAAAGGCAAGCCCGTTTCACCTGGACGGATAAACCGCATGATGGAATCGCTTGCCCGCCGCGGACCTGATGGGCAGGCTTCCCGGCAGGTCGAGCAGGTTGCTCTTGGCCAGCTCCTGACCAGGATTACTCCGGAATCCCTACATGAACAGCTGCCGCTGTTCGACAGGCAGCGTGATACGGTGTTGTGCTGTGATGCCCGGATTGACAACCGCGACGATCTGTTTGAGCGATTGGGCCTGGATACTGCCGGGAAGGCAACCCTTCCGGACAGCCGTCTCATTGCCGCATCCTATGAGAAATGGGGCGATGACTGTCCGGCATATCTGATCGGGGATTTTGCCTTTGTGCTCTGGGATAATAAATATAAAAGACTGTTCTGTGCCCGGGACCATCTGGGCTCCCGCCCCCTGTATTATTTTCTGTCCGACACCTTTTTTGCCTTTGCCTCGGAAATAAAGGCGCTTTTTACTTTGCCGGAGGTCACGCCGCATCTCTATGAACCGCGGGTGGCTGATTTCCTGCAGCGGATTTTTGCCAATAATTATGACACCTTTTATCGGGATATTTATCGATTGGAACCGGCGACAACTCTCAGTGTTGAGCTGAAACGGGAACGATGGAACCGGTACTGGCAGCTTGATCCAGACCGCAAATTACCGGCAGCGACCGATGAAGAATATGCCCGGCAGTTCAGGGAGATTTTCACCGAAGCGGTACGCTGCCGCCTGCGGAGTGTCTATCCGGTCGGCTGCATGCTCAGCGGCGGTCTGGATTCATCCTCCGTGGCCTGTGTCGCCCGGAATATCCTGGCTGAACGCGGCGAGAAACTTCATACATTTTCAGGTATCTATCCCGGCCTGCCGGCCGATCAGCTTGCCGGGATAGATGAACGCAAGTATCTTCAGGCTGTGCTTGATCAGGGCGGTTGTATCCCTCATACTTTTCGTGCCGATCAATTAGCCCCGCTGGCAGATCTTGATCATCATCTCCAGCTGATGGATCAACCTTTTTTTTCGCCGAATCTTTTCCTTAACGATGAAACAAATCGTCTGGCCGCTGAAAACGGAGTTCGGGTTGTTCTGGACGGGCAGGATGGAGACACCACGATCTCTCACGGCTATCAAAGGCTGCATTGGCTTATCCTGCAGGGGCGCTGGCCCACTTTTCTCCGTGAAGTAACTCTGCTGGCAGAGAGACAGGGCGGCGGCAGGAAAGGTCTTGCTTATTGTTACGGCATATATCCTCTGTTGCGGGCCCCTCTGGCTTATCTCTACAGGTGTGTACGGTCACGGCTTCAGCCGGGATGGAATTTTGTCGATCTGCTTGAGCCGAAATTCGGACGAACATGGGATCTCCACCATAGAGTTCGGCCTGGTCTCACGTCTTTCATCCCGCCACGGCAATTCCATCTGCATGACCTGACCTCTCCCATGCAGTCGGCGGTGATGGAAATGATCAGCCCTCTGGCGTCCGAATATTCGATCAGCCCCAGGTCTCCTTTTTATGATCGGAGACTTGTTGAGTTCTGTCTGGCCCTGCCGGCCGAACAGAAGATGCAGCAGGGGTGGAGCAGGTTTATTCTCCGGCAGGGCATGCATGGGATTCTTCCTCCTGAAGTGCAATGGCGACCTGATAAAAGCGACCTCAGCTTTGGGTTTGCTCATGGCCTGTCGAGGTGCCATCAGGACTTGCTGGAACAGGTGGTTGCGGAACTGCATCCGGTTGTACGGCAGGCAACAGTTGCTGAGGTTTTGGAGAATGATCTCAGGGTTTTTTCTTCTGACCCTACCTGTGGCCAAGTACATTATGCCAACCTGTACGGCATAGTTGTCCTGCATCGCTGGCTGTCTCAACAGGGCTCGGAGAATGATTCCCTGGTGTAATTACGATGTTTTTGCTGGCGTTATCGCTTTTTGTATGCTATTATCAAAGTAAATAAGAGTAGGCTGATATAGAATTATTGTTGTCTAATTGGCCATTATGGCAGGGCTTTTTTTATTGAATGTATTCGGTAAAAAAGCAGTATTTACGATCAAGGCTGGAAGATCTTGATGAGGTAGAATAGATGGGAAAAAAAGTACTGTTGACCGGCAAGCAAGAGTGGGTAGCACCACAGTGCAAGATCTACGGGGATGTTGAGGCGTTAACCTTGAATTCCGGTGGCCCGGGCGGCCGTGGTGGTCCCGGTGGCCCTGGAGGTCCCGGTGGTGGTCCCGGCGGTGCAAAATGTGGCAAGAAATGTGGTTGCAGCGATTGCTGGCGTTCTTTTAGCTGATCTGCTGTTCTGTTAGAATACACTTATCCGACCTATTGAGATGTTGAGGTAGTCCTGTTGCCTCTTCCCTCCCTCCAAAATGATTAGTGGTCTCTACTCCGCCAGAAGGCCATAGGTCTTTACTACCAAACACTTTTTTTGTATTTTGATTTAAGAGGATCGCTGAAGGCATGCCTCAATATACGTGTTTTGGCATAACTCTGCGTTCTCCGATTCAACTTCCCCTGCTCACCTGCACATCGGATAGCGTTCCCGATGTGGTCATCAACCTGTCCCCACCTGCTGTGCAGCCGCAGGGCCAGCCTTTTCTTTCCTTCTCGGATGATTTGGGATGTACACAGATTACCATGCGTCCTCCGGACGTAGGACGGTTTACCCTTTGTAACGGGAGCACCGTTTCCTTTCAGCCGGATGTTTCCGGAAGATTTTCTTCTCTGCTTGAACTCTACCTCACCGGTTCAATACTCAGCCTGCTGCTCTATCAACGTGGTCTACTTGTTCTGCACGGGAGTGTTGTTCGCATCCAGAACAGGGCCGTGGCCTTTCTTGGCCATTCCGGGGCCGGAAAATCCTCTGCCGCCGCTGCCTGTTGCAGGCAGGGGCACGAATTGCTGGCCGATGATATCGTCGTGGTTTCGTTGTCTGATCAGAAAGCTCTGGCGCAACCTGGGTTTCCCCGCCTTAAAGTTCATGTGGAGACAGCAGGGGCTTTGGATATTCCCGTTCAATCGTTGGTTTCTGTTCATCCGGAAATTGATGACGAGCTCGCTCTCCTGCTCCATAATCAGTTTTGTCCAGAGGCTCAGCCGCTGGCGGTAGTCTATCTTCTTGGAGATGGTGAGCGGGAAGAGGTGAAACCTTTATCGCCTGCTGCTGCCCTGGTTGAACTCCTGCAGCATGCCATGCCGAGTCGTTATGGACAAAACGGCGGCGCCCGACAGTTTGAGCAGCTGTCCGCCCTTGTCCGGCAGGTCCCTGTTTTTCATTTACTGCGACCGGGCAATCTGGAACAACTGCATCAGTTACCTCAATTGGTTGAAAACCATCTGGCCGGTTTAAATATGAATTAAGTAGCAACTCCGGATGTCGCCACAAACAAAAAAAATATTCCTGTTCATTTTGCTCTGCGCTCTGACGGCCTGTTCTATTTTGTTGATCGATAGGTATCAGGATGTGGGCGAACAGCTGCTTCTCAATCCTGGTTTTGCAAACGGGCTGCAATTCTGGCAGGTCAAACAGACACCCTTTGCAGAAGTCATCGTAAAGGGCAACACAGTACGGATCAGGTCCGACAGTATTAAGGAAAATGTTCAGATATGGCAGGAGGTGCCAACGGTTTTAAATGGGGCAAAACTTCGACTCAAGGCAACGCTGAAAACAGAGGGGGTCTCCGGCGACGGCAAGAGTTGGAGCAAGGCTCGTCTGTTGTTGATCCAGCCGCATCAATGGCAGGGCCGGTATTTTGCTTTTCGTGTAGTAGCCGCGCTGTCGGGTACCAATGACTGGCAGACGTACAGCAAGGTTTTTACAACGGTCCGCAACCTGGGAAGTCAGGTTCGGATTCAGCTTCCCAACAGTCTAGGTACATTTTCAGTCAAAGACCTGAGCCTGTATCGGGTCGAAGAACGGGCCGTTTATCGATGGATCAAATGGCTGTTCCTCGCTCTGTGGATATCGTTTATAGCGGTTCTCTTTGTACCCGTCCTCAGGGTGCAACGGAATGTTGTTCCGTTTATTGCCGTTCCCATCCTTTGTATGATCGTCGTCGGTACGGCCATGTCCGGCAGTATCAAGAACCATCTGAAATATATGTTATTGGGAAAGCTGGAGCGGTATATTTTTCCAATACAGGAGGT
>CAZPXI010000123.1:4946-7344 GCA_964590715.1 uncultured Desulfobulbus sp. | reverse complement strand
ACCCAGAAAAATTTGACTATTATTGATATCAGGGATGAAGAGAACGTTCTTCTCGTTGAGGGGACCGTACCCGGTGCGAAAAACGGGTTACTCAGTATCTATACTAAAGCATAGATTTCCATCTGCTGTTGAAGGAGAAACACATGGCAGTGTGCGATGTTGTTAACAGCTCCGCTGAAAAAGTCGGAGAAGTAGAGCTCAATGAAGCTCTGTTTAATGTGGAGGTAAAGACCTCCATATTGCACGAAGTGGTCTGTATGCAGCGGGCTAATCGTCGATCAGGCAATGCCTGCACAAAAAGTCGCGGTCAGGTACGCGGCGGCGGGGCAAAACCCTGGCGTCAGAAGGGTACCGGACGAGCGAGAGCAGGATCCCGGACATCACCGATCTGGCGCGGTGGCGGTGTAACCTTTGGTCCCAAAACCAGAGATTACAGTTACCAACTGCCTAAAAAGGTACGTCGACTTGCTTTGAAAATGGCAATTTCCGCTCGCAATGCAGAGGGAAACATGGTCGTTGTCGATGATCTGAACCTGCCGGAAATCAAGACTAAAGATTTTGTCCAGGTCATGAAAAACTTTCAGTTCAAGGACTGTCTGGTGGTAATGGCTGGTAATGACCCTGTTGTTGCAAAATCGGCTCGGAATGCCGTTGGCTATAAAGTGTTGCCGGTAGCCGGTGTGAATGTCTATGATATCCTTAAACATTCCAAGCTGATGCTGGTCCAGGGATCTATTGCGCAGCTTGAAGAGAGGTTGATGGTATGAAGGTTCTGTATGAAGTTGTAAAGAGCCCTTGCCTGACTGAAAAAAGTAATGCTCTTCAGGAGTTGCAGGGAACTATAGTCTTTAAAGTTGATCCGCGGGCCAATAAAATCGAGATTAAGCAGGCGGTAGAAAACCTGTTTGATGTCAAGGTCGCCAGTGTTAAAACTGCTAACATGCGGGGCAAGAAAAAAAGAGTAGGTGTAAAATCCATGGGCCGTACCAGCAATTGGAAAAAAGCCTATATTACACTGTCAGAGGGTGAGATCAACTTTCTTGATGAGTTGTAGGCCGCTTTATCTGGTAGGTTGGAAAGCTCGTATTGAGATAAGTTAACGGGAAAAACAATGGCAATCAAGACGCATAAACCGACATCGCCCGGGAAGAGGCATCAGGTATCGATACATAACCCGGATATATCCTCAAAGAGACCTGAAAAATCACTTGTAGCGCCTTTAAAGAGCAGCGGTGGTCGTAACAGCTATGGTCGAATCACGGTCAGGCATCGTGGTGGCGGACATAAACGAAAATATCGTATTATTGACTGGAAACGAAATAAAACCGGAATTGTCGCAACAGTAACGGCCATCGAGTACGATCCGAACCGTTCAGCACACATCGCGCTGTTGACATACAGCGACGGTGAAAAAAGATATATTCTTGCTCCGAGCAATGTAGCTGTCGGAGACACCATTATGGCCGGCGACGATGTTGACATTAAGCCAGGCAACTGCCTGCCCATGGTCAATATTCCACTCGGTACCATTATCCACAATGTGGAAATGAAGATCGGCAAGGGCGCCCAGATGGTTCGCTCGGCCGGAGCGTCGGCACAGTTAATGGCTAAAGATGATGATTTTGTTCTGGTTAAACTGCCCTCCGGTGAGGTTCGAAGGTTCCGTAAGGAATGCAGAGCCTGTATCGGTGCAGTCGGTAACGCCGAACATGGCAGTGAAAAATTAGGTAAGGCGGGACGTTCCCGTTGGAAAGGACGTCGTCCTTCTGTTCGTGGTGTAGCCATGAATCCCATCGATCATCCAATGGGCGGCGGTGAGGGAAAGAGTTCCGGTGGGCGACACCCCTGTACTCCATGGGGGGTACCGACCAAGGGATTCAAGACACGAAAACGGAAAGGTTCCGATCGCGATATCATCACCAAGCGCTAGTACTATCAGGAGAATAAAACAATGGCTCGTTCCGTAAAAAAGGGTCCTTTCATTGATGAACACCTTTTAAAAAAGGTTGAGCAAGCCCAGGAGTCAGGATCTCGTAAGGTCATTAAAACCTGGTCGAGACGATCAGACATCATCCCGGATATGGTCGGACTGACCTTTGCCGTTCACAATGGCAAGAAGTTCATTCCGGTGTATGTGACTGAAAATATGGTTGGCCATAAACTCGGAGAATTTTCTCCGACCCGTACATATTACGGGCACGCCTCAGATAGAAAGAGTCGGTAAAAGCTGATCGCTGAAGGTTAAGATAAGGAGCACTACGATGGAAACTAAAGCCGTCGCAAAATATATTCGTATCTCTCCGCAAAAGACTAGGCTGGTTGCCGACGTCGTTCGGGGGATGGATGTTGAAACTGCTATTACAACTCTGCGTTTCATGCCGAAAAAGGCCGCACGTAT
>CAZPXI010000123.1:0-4846 GCA_964590715.1 uncultured Desulfobulbus sp. | reverse complement strand
AACGGAGGAAAACCTTGGGACAAAAAGTTAATCCCATTGGATTGCGGTTGGGCATAACCCGCTCTTGGGAATCTATCTGGTATGCGAATAAGGACTATGCTGTTAATCTTTTCCAGGATCAACAGATCAGGAAATACCTTAAAAAGCGTCTTTATCATGCCGGAATTGCACGAATTGTTATTGAGCGAACCGGGGAAAAAGTCCGGGTTAAATTGTTCACTGCCCGTCCTGGTATTGTTATCGGCAAGAAAGGCTCTGAAATCGAACTGCTCAAAAAGGATCTTGAACGTAAGTTTGATCGGGAATGCCTGATTGATATTCAGGAAATCCGTCGACCTGAAGCCGACGCACAACTAGTTGCTGAAAATATTGCGATGCAGCTCGAACGACGCATTGCCTTTCGGCGGGCCATGAAAAAATCAATCAATTCAGCCCTGCGCTTTGGTGTGAAAGGAATCAAGATTTCCTGTGCCGGTCGTCTCGGCGGGGCGGAAATGTCGAGAACGGAATGGTTCAAAGAGGGACGTGTACCGCTCCATACTCTTCGTGCAGATATTGATTACGGCACAGCTGAAGCTAAAACCACCTATGGCATCATTGGTGTTAAGGTATGGATTTTCAAAGGTGAAGTCCTCTCTGATTCAGAGATGGCCCTGAACCAGTAATTACTATTTGCCCCCTGAATTCAACATACTATTGAATTTTGTTTTGAAGGGCTCCAACAGGAGTTATAAATAATGTTAAGTCCACGAAAAGTAAAACATAGAAAACAGCATAAAGGCCGTATGCGTGGCACTGCTCAACGCGGTTCTGATCTTTCTTTTGGTGATTTCGCCCTGAAGGCTATGAGCTGCGGTCGATTGACTGCTGCGCAGATTGAAGCCGGCCGTATTGCCATTAACAGACATATCAAGCGTGGCGGTCAAATGTGGATACGGGTCTTTCCGGATAAACCGATTACTAAAAAACCCGCTGAGACCAGGATGGGCAAAGGTAAGGGGTCGCCAGAGTACTGGGTCGCCACCATTCGGCCTGGAAAAGTTATTTATGAACTGAAAGGAGTTCCAGAGGAACTTGCGATGGAGGCATTACGGCTTGCCAGTTTTAAATTTCCTTTTCCGACAAAGATCATCACAAGGAGCACGACAATATGAAGGTCAAGGAACTTCGTGAACTGAGTCCAGAGGATCTACGGAAAAAAGAACGGGATATTCGTGAGGATCTCTTTAAGTTAAGATTTCAACACGGAATCCGTAAACTGGAAAATCCTGCCCGGTTGTCTCTGTTGCGCCGGAATATAGCTCGAATTCAAACAATTAGAACAGAACAGGCTAATCAATAGCAATACGCTGTTGATCAATGAAACACTTCACTGGAACTGTAGAATGAGTGATACGATCAGAAAAACCCAACAGGGTTCTGTAGTGAGTAATAATATGGACAAGAGTGTTGTTGTCCAGGTTGAACGTAAAGTGAAACATAAATTATACGGTAAGTATATCCGTAAACGCGTGAAATATATGGCTCACGATGATGCTAATTCCTGCAATATCGGTGATACCGTTTTAATTGAAGAATGCCGACCACTCTCCAAAAACAAACGCTGGCGAGTGATGAGCATCCTTGAGCGTGCCGTATAAATTAAAATCAGTTGGCTTATAACTGGCAGTAAATTGAACGTTTTTCAGGTGAAAGCATGATTCAAACCGAAACCATACTCAATGTCGCCGATAACTCCGGGGCAAAAAAGGTCCTCTGTATTCGGGTCCTTGGCGGAACCAGGAGACGATACGCAAGTATCGGTGATGTTATTGTTGTGACTGTGAAAGAAGCAATTCCGCACGCAAAAGTTAAAAAGGGTGACGTGCTCGACGCCGTTGTTGTACGTACCAAGAAAGAGATCAGGCGACCAGAGGACACCACGGTTCGTTTCGATGAAAACGCCGCTGTTCTGCTGTCTGGTACGGGAGAACCGGTTGGAACACGTATTTTTGGTCCGGTAGCCCGTGAGTTGCGTTCACTTGGTTTTATGAAGATTATATCTCTTGCTCCGGAAGTACTGTAAGGGCTTTCGGGCACACGTACTTACGTTGTAGAGAGACACGAGGGAATAAAGAGGCAAATATAATGCGGCAGGGACAGACGAGTCTGAGGACCAACGATCAGGTTGAGGTAATCGCCGGTAAGGATAAGGGCCGAGTCGGCAAAATCCTGACGATCGATAAAACAAATAATCGCGCAACTGTTGAGCGGATCAACATGATCAAAAAGCATCAGAAACCAGTTGATGCGACCCAGCCCGGGCAGATAATTGATCGTGAGGCATCTATCCACATTTCCAATTTGATGCTGGTTTGCCCGGAGTGTACGGAAACCGTACGCACCGGCAAGAAGTTTCTCGAAGATGGAAATAAGGTGCGGGTTTGCAGAAGTTGCGGTGCAACCATCGAAACCTCAAAGAATTAGCTCAACGTTTGGTTTACGGAGTACAGGATGGCATCACTGAAAGAACAGTATGAACAAGATCTGCGGCCACAGCTGCAGAAGAAATTTGGCCTTAAGAATGTCATGGACATTCCAAAAGTTGAGAAAGTCGTTCTCAATATGGGCCTTGGCGAGGCGGTACAGAATCCTAAAATAGTCGAAAAGGCTGCCCGGGAGTTAACCCTTATCGCCGGACAGAAAGCTGTTGTAACTAAGGCAAAAAAATCTATTGCAACCTTTAAATTACGTGAAGGAATGCCTATAGGTGCTCGAGTTACACTGCGTCAGGATAGGATGTATGATTTTCTGTCCAAACTTGTCAACATTGCTTTGCCGCGTGTACGTGACTTTCGCGGGGTTTCTCCGAAAGGATTTGACGGTAATGGCAACTATTCAATGGGCATAAACGAACATCTTATCTTTCCAGAGATTGATTACGATAATATTGATAAGATCAGAGGACTGAATATTACGATTGTTACATCGGCCAAAACGGATGAAGAGGGAAAAGAACTGCTCTCTCTGATCGGTATGCCGTTTAAAAAGAATTAATCCACATAGAAAAGACAACTGCATTACTGCATTGCACAGGAGGAAGCTGTGGCAAAAAAATCACTCATTGCCAAGGCAGGACGCACCCCTAAATTCAAGGTTCGTGCGTACAACAGATGTCCACTTTGTGGACGCTCAAGAGCCTATTTACGTAAGTTTGGTATGTGCAGGCTCTGTTTTCGTAAACTTGCATCCCAGGGAGAAATTACCGGGGTAACCAAGTCCAGTTGGTAATAATTAAGAAGAAATTGTACAATATCTATACGAATTTTTCGTATATTTGACGCAATCTTGAAAAGAGGTAAAGTCTCATGTCAATGAGTGATCCGCTGGCTGATATGCTCACCCGAATCAGAAACGGTGTAAAGGCTCGATTTGAATCCGTCGATATCCCGCTTTCCAAGTTGAAAGTCGGGGTCGCCAAAGTGTTAAAGGAAGAGGGCTATGTCAATGACTATCATATCATTGATCAGGGTGTTCAGGGTACGCTGCGCGTTGACCTGAAATACGGACTAAATAGCGAACAGGTTATCATCGGTATTCGCAGAGTAAGTAAACCCGGTCTTCGACAGTATAAAAAAAGTTCCAATATTCCAAAGGTAATGAGTGGTCTTGGTATTGGTATTCTCTCAACCTCCTATGGAGTGGTTACAGACCGTAAAGCTCGCGAGCTGAATATTGGTGGTGAATTGCTCTGTGAGGTTTGGTAATCGCTCTATTTGGATAACAGGAGGCAGATTATGTCCAGGATTGGTAAGGAACCCATTCCGGTTCCAGCCGGTATTAAGGTTGAAATTAACGGAACACACATCAAGGTTACCGGCGGTAAGGGGAACCTTGAACGTGACATCCGACCGGAAATAGAGATAAAGCAGGAAGGTGACACTCTTGTTTGTTCTCCAAAAGGAACAACAAAACGTGTTATGGCTTTCTGGGGAATGACTCGTTCGCTGGTTAACAATATGGTTGTCGGGGTTGAACAGGGATTCGAGAAGAAACTCCTGGTTGAAGGCGTAGGCTATCGCGCTAAGGCTAGTGGTTCTACTTTGACCCTCAGTGTCGGTTATTCTAACCCGGTTGAATTTACCCTTCCCAAAGGAATCGGGATTGATGTTGATAAGGATAACACCATCACCGTGACCGGGATTGATAAAGAACTGGTCGGCATGACCGCGGCACGGATCAGGCAGATACGTAAACCTGAGCCTTATAAAGGTAAAGGTATTCGTTACTTTGACGAGCATATTGTACGCAAGGTTGGTAAGGCTGGCGCTGCAGCATAAGAGAACAGAGGTTAAAGAAAGGCATCATGGCAAAAACAAGTCCAAAACTTACTGCTCGCAGAAAAAGGATTAGACGTATCCGCAAGAATATTTTTGGTACGGCTGACAAACCTAGAATGCGTGTGTTTCGAAGTAACCGTCATATATCTGTGCAAATCATCGATGATGAAAAACAGGTGACATTGGTTTCCGCCTCTTCCGGCGGCAAGGATTTTGATGGTGCGGAAGTAAGTAATAAGTGTGAACAGGCGAAAAAGGTTGGTGAGTTAATTGCTCAAAAAGCCCTTGCCGCAGGTATGACCAAGGTTGTTTTTGACCGTGGTGGTAACCTGTATCATGGTCGGGTTAAGGCCTTGTCGGATGGTGCTCGTGAAGGCGGGCTCAAGTTCTAATTGAAACAGAGTAGCTTTTAACTAAAGCGAACTTGAAAATATACGGGGGTGTTTCTTGGCTGATTTTAGACGAGCTAAAGATGCGAATCAGGAAGAGCTCATTGAAAAAATAGTATTTATCAACCGGGTTGCCAA
>CAZPXI010000122.1:0-7428 GCA_964590715.1 uncultured Desulfobulbus sp. | reverse complement strand
CTGTATGTCGCCTCAGGGCTCTCAGGTATGCGTCTTGAAGATGTGACCAAGGCCGCCTTGCCCTGGATGCTGGTCATGATAGTTGCACTTATCCTTGTGACCTATATCCCTTCGATCAGTCTTTTTCTGGTGGATTTGCTGTATTAGCTCTTGTTGAGAGCAGCCCTTGTCTGACCGTCTCTTGAAGGGATGGAACCGTAGACAACCGACGGATAACGAGGTGTATTGTGATGAGGTATTTTTGCGTTCAATATAAGTACGTTGGTAAGAACGGAAAATATGAATCCGATCAATCTCGTACTGAACATAGTTTGTCGTTTCTGACTATTATCACCCCAGGGCAACGTCCAGGGTCATCATGATGGCAAAGCCGGCCATAACCCCGATGGTGGCAACGTCGGAGTGCTTTTCCGCCTGGGATTCAGGAATCAGTTCCTCGGCAACCACATAGATCATGGCACCGGCGGCAAAAGAAAGGGCATAGGGAAGCAACGGACGCATGAGCAGAACCGCAGCAGCTCCGATTAATCCTGATATCGGTTCCACCGCACCGGAGAGTTGCCCGTACCAGAAGCTTTTCCGCCGAGACATTCCTTCCCTGCGCAGCGGAACAGAGACTGCCGCCCCTTCGGGAAAATTTTGGATACCTATACCAATGGCCAGGGCTATTGCGCCACCAAGAGTTGCTGCCGGGTATCCTGCGCCAACCGCCCCGAAGGCGACGCCGATTGCAAGCCCTTCAGGAATATTGTGCAGGGTAATGGCGAGAACCAGCAGGGTGGAGCGATGCCAGTTTGTATGAACGCCTTCTGCCTCTTTGGCGGGAAATCCCGGGTGGACATGGGGTAGGATTTTATCAATGCTCCATAAGAAAAAACCGCCGCTTAAAAAACCGACCAGCGGCGGCAGCCAGATGATGCCGCCGGCTTCCTCAACCATGGCGATTGCCGGAGCCAGCAGCGACCAGAAACTGGCCGCGATCATAACCCCGGCCGCACAGCCCAGCATTGCGTCCATAACCTTTCGGTTAATGGTTTTAAAAAAGAAGACAAGACTTGCCCCAAGGGCGGTGACAAACCAGGTGAAACAGGTGGCGGCAAGGGCCTGTTTGACGGCCGACGTATGGAAAAACCAGTCGGTCATTGCACGCCCTGTCCGTCGTTTGAATGGGCGAATATCTCCGGTGGAATGATGGAAAATCCTCCGGCGCCTGGAGGCTGCCAGTAGAGTTTCAGGGCCGAAGTCCCCTTGCGCTGGAAGTAGCGGATACTGAGTGGGTACCAGCCTGCTGCCGGAACATCGACAATGCCGACGGGAGTGAACCTGTCCTTATGTACACCCGGATCCTCAAAGAGTTGTTTTCCACCAAGAATACATTCGATGCCGTCATTGGACAGGGCCTGGAACCAGTACTGACCTGTTGTACTTAAATGCAGGTATCCGGTCAGGATTAGGCCTACGCCCTTGTTCTTGCCGGAGTCAAAGACCAATCCCTCCTTACCGGCCTTATGGTTCAGTTGAAGAATAGGCTTGCCTGGTTCTCCCATCGTCTTTGCCCGGGTGCTATCCGGCATTTGGTTGATCTTGCGATAAAACTTATCAAGATAGATGACCGAGAGCCCCGGAGAGATATTTTTTATTGAGATCCGGGCCGGAGTTGAGAGTTGCACTTTGGTCGGCGGCAATGACTGTGACGCATCTGCAGGAAGTTTACCGCATCCGGACAGGGTGAAGGCGATGAGGACAACCAGGGACATGAGGGAGATCGAAATAAATCCTGCACATTGATCCTTCATTAAAAAGAACTCCTGTTTTGAATATATTCAACTCTGCGATGGTATACAATTAACTGTACAGAATTTGCGCTTCATACAGAAGTAAAAACCTTCGGGTTTGCGAAAAAACCGAACCGACATCAACGATGCCTGCAGTAAACAAAGGAATGATTTTGTTAAAGACCAGTCCTGAAATGAGAACTATTTTTTCTGTATTCCCCTGCTGAATTGTGGTATACAGAGTACCACGATGAGGTGTATTTATACGATGTTTTTTAATGGAGGTAGTAGTAATGCGTTATCCCGTCATCATTGCAGTAGTTACCCTATGTGCCTTTAGCTATGCCGTTCAATCCGCCGAGGCAAGACCGCGCGAGCGTTTTGATGAACGAACCCAGATGTGCCGTTTTATTGCCGACGGCAAGCTGGACTGGGAAAGTGAAGTGTGGGGTACCGGAGGAAAAAAATTCCGGGAAGTCTGCAAAAGTTGTCATACCCGAAACAACGATAAAGGGGCGCCTTTTCTCCATGCGGAATCCTACACCTCGGATGCCTGGAATTCCATCTTTAAAAAGCGAAGAAAAAAATGTGCCCGGGACGGTTCCTGGGATGTGTTGACCGAGGATGAGCTGCAGATGGTCAATGACTATCTGTACCGTAACGGTGACTGGACCTATGATCCAAATGATGCCGACTCCTGCGGCTGATGAGCCCAAGTTTTCCCGGTCGGGAAAAATGAGTTCAAAAACCCCGAATCAACCTTGGTTGATTCGGGGTTTTTTTATTATGCCGATTATCCATCATTCTTAGCCGGCAACCGGGGATAGTTCCTTGGCCCGTAAAAAGCCGGTCCAGCACCGCATCGGATTTTACTGGACATATCGACACTGGGATAAAGGCTTTCTGGCAAATAACGCCTTTGCCAGCAGAGCGTCGCGTTGATAAACGTCCGGGTAAAAAAAGAGTTCGCCGGTTGCAGCAGAAGCGCGGACCGTTCGATACAGAATATGGACCGGTAACTGTTTGTCCAGCAGAATTACTTTTCGTTTATTGCTCTCAACCAGTTTTTTAAGCTGTTCAACTTTGAACGGTTTTTTATTGCCCTCCAGCAGGTATTCACCGAGCTCAAGCGGACGCATGACCCGGATACAGCCGTGACTGAAACTTCTAGTTGTTTTTAAAAAGAGTGCATGGGCCGGGGTGTCGTGCAGATAGATATTGTTAACATTGGGAAACATGAACTTTATCCGGCCCAGGGCATTGTCCGGGCCCGGATCCTGGCGAAGCCGATACCTTCTTATTCCTTTGCCTATTGTCTGCCAGTCAATGGCGGCCGGGTCGATTTCCGGTGCATTTTCCTGCCAGCCTTCAAATATGCGGATATTTTTTTTGCTGAGATAGTCGGGATCCCTTTGCATATGCGGTACCATCTCGTTTTCTGCAATGGAGTTCGGAATATTCCAAAAAGGGTTGATTTCAAGATAGCGCAGACTGCCGGTGAAAACCGGGGTCTTGTGGTAGATCTTGCCGACGATCACCGGCATGGTGATTTCGACCTGTTCATCGGTGGCGCCGAAGAGTTGAAAACCGGCAATGTTGACGAAAATTCGTTTGCCGTCCAGCCGGTGCGGCAGCCAGCGCCACCGCTCCATGTTCAGGATGATGCGCTTGATGAGTTGTGACAGTGGAATATTCATGGCTGCCAGGGTTTTCTTTCCTATGACCCCGTCGGGTTCAAGGAGAAATCTATGCTGGAATGTTCTGACCGCCTCGGCCAGTTTCTGATCATACTGTAGGCCGCTGTGTCCGTCAGACTCTAATTCGCCGGTTTTGACCAGCCGTTCGACTATCAGGGGAATGCGTGGATCGGTCATTCCAGGTTTTATGGTCGGGCCCTCAGCAATGGTTTTCCAGCCGCCATCCTGCTGCAACGCCCTGTAGTCGGCCAGTGCCTTGCGTAATCCTCTGTATGCCTCATGGGAGGGTGCCTGATTTTTTAAAAATGCACCCAGGTCTTCCGACTGCAAGGCCTCGTTGACGACCTGCAGAATATCAACCTCATGGTCCCGGGCGGCGGCAAAAAGTTTGGGGTTCAACAGGCAGGGATCGGCAGAGCCTTCTCGCATATCGGCAACATAGCGACCGAGAGCCAGTGTGAGCAGAACATCAAGTCTGGCCAAAGAGGCCGCGTCCTCCCGGGGCCAGAGGGTCAGGATTTCCGCGACCTTATAATCATCAGGATTGAGACCGTCCAGAATGGACTCCTGTAGAGTCACCAACAATGCCCGGGCCCGGGCATCCGGCCGGTTGTTTCTAATCCATAACGGCTGGATGTCTTTTTTGATGTACAGGCTGAGCAGGGCCCGGTCAATTGTTGCCGGGTCGGTGCCGGTTGTGATCATATCAAGAGCGGCGGTGGGCTGATTCTCCAGAAGCCGGGTAAGGGCATTTTGCAGAGTCTGGCCGGAACCTGCACCGGGAGCAGGGGCGGCTGAGAACAGGAGACAGAGCAAGAGAACGGGAAGAGTAAAAAAAAATGAAAAACGCATGGTTGAATGAGATTTATTTATCTTGGAGAATCTTAATTGTTTCCAGTTCAAAACGGGCAACAATGGGATTGTATTTTGACAGGTTGTCCAGGGTCTCTTTGAAAGTATTACCGAGAAATCCGTCCCGTCCGGAGACCACAAAACCGTTTTCCGCATGGCTTATGGCATTTAAGGCCGTGGTAACGGCGGCGTTTCCCCGCATTGAACAACTGCCTTTAGCGCCATCGCAGAACCCGCCGCCGATGGAGGATACAAAATTATTATAGGCCCCGTCAAACAGATCCAGCCTCTCTTTTAAATAGAGCAGACCGGCGATGACGCCTGCCCCGGCAGCATATTGGGCCCCGCACACCGAAGAGACCTCGCCGAATCGTGAGGTGATCAGGGTTGTCAGCAATATCGACACAAGGACGCCGCGGATTTCCGGCTCCTCACCCATGACCCGATCCCTTGCCCAGGAAACCACGGGGATAATACAGGTAAGACCTTTATTGCCGGAACCAGCACAGCTCATGACCGGAACCGGGTCTCCGTTCATGCGGGCAAATATGGCACCCATGACCAGATTTTCCATGCCTTCGCCGCCACCGGTAACATACTTGCGGCCATGGAGGGCGGCTGCCATGTTATAGGCAATTGCCCGGCGAACCGTCTGCTGCAGGGCATCATCATTATAGAGAGTGTCGACCAGTTGCGGCCAGTTCAGCGGTTCATAGACGGCATCTTCAAAGACTGTTTTTGCCGTTGACGCTACAGTGATGTCCTTGTCGACTGTCTGCTCCTCACCATCAACCCGCAGCAGGTCGACCCTGGTGTGTCCGCCCTGAATCCGGGCTTCCACCTGATGTTCTTTCCCCTGGGCATGGAGGTGGATGAGCAGGCTGTCCGTGTCGACAAGTTCTATCGAGAGTATTTTTTGGGCATGGAGCTCATCCGCCTTGTGCAGCATTTCCGCATCAAGGCTGGAAAAAATCGACAATCGGTTTTCAGGGCAGGCCATGACAAAACCAAGCACCAGGGCCCATTCGGTTCCCCTGCGCTCTCCGGCACCGGGGATGCCTGCACCAAAGGCATTCTTATAGGTCCGCTGATCGATCTGCAGGGAAAACCCGACCGGCTGATCCTGCAGATAACGACCGGCAAAGCTTGCGCAGTAGGCAATAGCCGCCGGTTCCGTGCAGCCGGAGGTCAGCTCAAGCGAACGTTGGATGGCATCAAGTATATCTTGCATTTTTTCTTAGCTCTTTCAGCTCTACCTACAGAAGAATGAATGTTTTTTCTTGTTTATCATACACCGCTCCCGAGGACCAGCCTTCTCATTTTCTCGTACCTGCCCTCGAACAAAAACCGCATTTATATACAGATATCAAATACGAATATATTCTATCAGATTATCCAGTAAAGGGTGATCTTTTTGCAGAGCAGCCTGCTGTTTGCTGTCAAAAAGCAGAAACACCGGGTTGCACTTTTATCCGGATTCTGGCATAAGACGGGGACATAATCAACCTGGTGCTGCAATCATTGGGATCTGCAGAGAATAGGGAATACGGTGCGAATCCGTAACGCTTAAGGGCCGGCGCTGTATGCGGGGATTATGGTTGCAGAATGTCACTGTCTCGCGCAGCGGGATGGGAAGACGCAGCCATTGAGGAGATCCGTAAGTCAGAAGACCTGCCAGGTATGAAACAACAGGATATCCGTCCATTTTATCCGTGTCATGATCTCATCGTGGCACGGATTTTTTTTTGCCGGCCGGGACGGAAAAGGAGCAGAGAAAAAAATGAACAGCATGAAGACACAGTTGGAGCTGGCCAGGGAAGGAGTGGTAACGCCGCAGATGAAACAGGTGGCCCTTGATGAGGGCAGAGAAGAGCCGTGGATCATGGACATGGTGGCAAAGGGGGAGATCGTCATTCCGGCTCATCCGGACAGGCCGGATCAGAAAGTAGTCGGCATCGGCACAGGACTGAGAACCAAGGTCAATGCCTCCATCGGCACCTCTTCCGACATCAAGGATATTAAACTTGAACAGGAAAAGGCTAGGGTGGCCGAAGAGGAAAAAGCCGATACCCTGATGGAACTGTCCACCGGCGGCGATCTGGACAGGATCCGGCAGGAGGTCCTTGCATCCACCCGTCTGCCGGTGGGCAATGTCCCCCTGTATCAGGCCTTTTCCGAGGCGACAAAAAAATACAGGAATCCCAATAAACTTGATCCGGAATATCTCTTTGAACTCATTGAACGACAGCTTGCCGACGGAATCTCTTTCATGGCGATCCATTGCGGCATCAACCGGTTTTCCATTGAACGGTTGCGAAAACAGGGTTACCGCTATGGGGGACTGGTTTCCAAGGGCGGAACCTTTATGGTTTCCTGGATGGAATACAATAACTGTGAGAATCCGCTCTATGAACAGTTCGACCGGGTCTGCGGGCTCATGAAAAAGTACGATGCCGTTCTGTCGCTGGGTAACGGGATCAGGGCCGGAGCCATTCACGATTCCCATGATCGGGCCCAGATGGCGGAAATGATCATCAACTGTGAGCTGGCTGAACTCGGCCGGGATATGGGCTGTCAGATGATGGTGGAGGGGCCGGGGCATGTACCGCTTGACGAGATTGCAGGCAATATCATGCTGGAAAAACGGATGAGCGGCAATGCACCGTATTACGTGCTTGGCCCTCTGCCCATGGACTCAGGTGCCGGTTACGACCACATAACCGCTGCAATCGGGGCTGCAAATGCAGCACGATACGGGGCCGATCTTATCTGCTACATTACTCCGGCTGAACATCTGGCCCTGCCCAATGCCGATGATGTGCGCGAAGGAGTCCGTGCAACCAGGCTGGCGGCCCGGATTGGTGATATTGCACGGGATCCGTCCATGCGGGAGCAGGAAAAAAAGGTGGCCATTGCCCGTAGAGATACCAACTGGGAGGCGCAGATGGAACTGCTCATGTTCCCGGAACAGGCCCGGAAAATAAGGAACGGCCGGGTGCCTGAAAACAACAAAACCTGCACCATGTGCGGGGATTTCTGTGCCATGGAGCGTGGGATTTCCCTATTTAAAGACGATATCCGGGGTGATAAACAGAGTCCTGCTG
>CAZPXI010000121.1:0-7435 GCA_964590715.1 uncultured Desulfobulbus sp. | reverse complement strand
GGCACTCGGGGATGACGGGTAGTGGTTATGCCTTCATCTTTAGCGAGGTCTTGCTTAGTACCTGCAATTTCTGGCTGGTGTTCCATTGTTTTCAAGGCCAGCCAGGAACCCAGAGGAGAATGTCCTTTTTTCTTTCATCACCGCACAGGCGGGGGGATCCAGGCCCATAGGCAAGACCTGCGAATCAAAACCACTCTTCAAGCAAATACTCTACGACGGCAGATTCGTCATAAATGCAACTTTTTCAAACACCCAGGATCCCCGATAACAGCTCTCGGGGATGATGGGGCTTGCAATCCCCTAATATTCTAAGCAAACAGTAAGCTGCCCATTACTGCCACGCCCCGCGGGCGATTGTAGGTTAAAACAAGAGGTTGACGCAGGATCGTCCGCAGGGCGGGCTCCTACAGGCCAGAGGCCTCTATCTATAGCAAACCCGTACAAGAAAAGTGAAGTGTCCCGCTGCCGGAGCTTAAAGGGACTACACCAGCCCCTGATCGAGCATGGCATTAACCACCTTGACAAAGCCGGCAATGTTGGCCCCGGCCATGTAATTGCCCTCCATTCCGTACTCAGCAGAGGCATCGACACAGGTGGTATGGATCGATTTCATGATATGTTTCAAGCGCCCTTCTACTTCCTCGCGCGGCCAGGAGAGCCGCATGGAATTCTGCGCCATTTCAAGCCCCGATACCGCAACCCCGCCGGCATTAGCAGCTTTACCCGGTGCATAGAGCAGACCCTCTTCAAGAAAAACCTCGGTCGCGCTGGGAGTGGAGGGCATATTCGCTCCCTCGCAGACCAGACGAACCCCGGCTTTGACAAGATTTTTTGCATCCTGCTCATTAATCTCATTCTGGGTTGCGCAGGGCATGGCGCAATCGGCCTTGTGGGTCCATAACTGATTATACCCAAGTTCCGGATCAGCTTCAGTATACACTGCCTGAGGATAGCGCTCACAGTATTCACGGATACGCCCACGGCGAATATTTTTCAGCCGTTTAACAAACTCCAGTTTTTCCAGATCAATCCCCTGTTCATCAAAGATATAGCCGGAAGAGTCGGACAGTGTCACCACCCGGCCGCCAAGCTGCAGTAATTTTTCGGTGGTGTACTGGGCCACGTTCCCGGATCCTGAAACCAGACAGGTCTTGCCCTCGATGGAATCGCCTACGTGGGTCAGCATTTCGGCGGCGAAAAAAACAACCCCGTAGCCGGTGGCCTCGGGCCGAATCAGGCTGCCGCCCCAGGCCAGACTCTTACCGGTTAAGACTCCGGTGAACTCGTTGCGCAACTTTTTATACATCCCGAAAAGGTAACCGATCTCCCGGGCACCGACCCCGATATCACCAGCCGGCACATCGGTATTCGGACCGATATGACGGGCCAGCTCAGCCATAAAAGACTGACAGAAACGCATGACCTCCGCATCGGTTCGCCCCTTGGGATTAAAATCCGAGCCACCCTTGCCGCCCCCCATATGCAGGGTGGTCAGGGAATTTTTAAAGACCTGCTCAAAGGCAAGAAACTTGATAATCGACAGGCTGACCGAAGGGTGAAAGCGCAGGCCGCCCTTATACGGACCGATGGCCGAGTTCATCTCCACCCGAAACCCGCGATTCACATGCACCTGACCCTGGTCGTCCATCCACGGGACCCGGAACATGATCACCCGCTCCGGCTCGGTGATACGTTCAAGAACCGCCTGCCGGCGAAATTCCGGATTGCGATCCAGAACCGGCCGCACGGTCTCCATCACCTCATGGACGGCCTGATGAAATTCTTTCTGTTCGGGATCACGCTGAACTATGCTGGAAAAAATCTGTTCCATGTATTCACCTGTCTCGTTCGAGATTCGCTATCAACCGATAGGTTTCCTCGTAGATGGTTTTTCTGGGGCCGACGGCAACCAATTCAACAATTCTATCCGGCCCCGTTTTGTAGATAATTCTAAAACGACCGACACGGTAACTCCTCAAACCGGCAAGTTCCAACTTCAAAGATTTACCTACGTCGGGATCATGAATAATTTCATCCAGAGCCGCCCGGACTTTTTTCTTTAATCCGGGATGCATCTTTCGTATGAGAGTGACGATCGGCTCTGGGATGCGCAACAAATGCCCGGTATTCATGTCCCTTATTCCTGGAAGAGATCTTCGAGCGTATAGAGGTTGGATTTGTTCTTTTTCAACGCCGTCAATCCATCCTGGATTTCCGCCATCAAGTTGTCGTCAAAACGAACAATTGATGTTTCTTTCCAGCTCTCAAACTCATCCGGACTGACCAGAACCGCAGCAGGACGTCCATTTTTAGTGATGATAATTTCCTCATCAACTGCGGCCACTGATTCAACCAGAGCACTGAGCTTCATCTTTGCCTCGGACAGCGAAAGAGTCTTCATGGAACACCGCCTTTTTGGTCTTAATAGTAGTTAACTATAATTTAACCTACTTTTAGCGATTCAACAAGAGAATCAATCTTAACACCTGCACGGCATGCAATTCTCAATTACAGGAACAAGCGCTGATTAAAGGGATGCACCCGCAAAAAACACCGCCTCGGAAGTATGCCCATCCACCTTCAACGTCAAGGTGTCGGGCAGTCGTGCATGTACGGCATAATCGCCCTGATGGACGATTACCAGTCCTTGAAAAAAGTTCCAGTCAATAAACTCCTGGTCCGGGTCCGGACTTGAACCAGGCGATCTATCATCGACCATCAGGTACGGAATCCCCAGCGAGGTGATATTCTGGAAAAAATGCGAACCCTGGGACGGCTCGGCCTGAAGACTGCTGTTCTGCAGCTCGACAATGGCTCCGACACCGGAGATGTCACCCCACTGAACCGGAATACCGAGCCAGGGGTCAGCTGTTCCCCAGCGGCCGGGGCCGATCAGCAGATAGGGCCGGTCCAACTTGTGCAGCCGCTTGTTCACGCGGCTGATCTCTGCGGCAATCTTGCGGGTCAATGCGCTGTCAAACTTATCGGGCCTGACAAAGACCACATCGCGCATGGTCTCAAAACGCCCGTGGCCCAGGGCCCGTTTTGAACGAAGAACACCGGTTGTTCTATCTTTATCGCCGATCTCAACCTGGAGATTCTCACTGCCGGTGACAATGGGGCGGATCTGGAGAAAATAGAAGACATTGCGCGATGGATCCCGGCGCAGATCAACGGCAAATTCAATTTCCACCTCACATCCCATGCCCGCTTTGCCGATGGCCAGCAGCTCTTGCAACAGATCGGCCAAGGGATACCCGTCATATTTTAAAATTGCGGCAAAGGTGGGCACCTTAATTCCGGGCAGATCACCATCACGTATGCGATGCTCCTCCGGGGAATAGGTCGAAGAGAGCAGCCGGACGGGATAGTCAAGAACGGCCTCATCAATGGCCCTGCGGACCAGATTTCCCTGCTCCCGTGAAAAGAGTTCAGGATGAGAGCAGTCCAGACTGTACATCCAGCGCTGGGCATTTGTAAGAATATCATCAACCGTGGAAAACTGGGGCAGGTTCCGCGGAAATGCCGGGGAAAATCGCAGGCTCTGCTCTCCCTCGACAACGGTTTTGCCAAATCCGAGGGCAATATGCGCTATACCATCGGCGGAACGCATGGGCGCAACCGGGTAATAATTATAGGATTGGGCGACGCCGGAAACGGCCGGATAAAAAAAGTCGCCGTACCTATTGCCCGCCAGTTGCTGAATAATGACGGCCATGGAATCATCGCGCCCCTGGCCGATGGCATGGGAAAAGGCCTTGGGACCAGCAAACCAGGTTGAGGCATAGACCAGCTGAACCGCCTGTTGCAGCTGCTGATAACGAACCTCAAAATCTTGTGCCCCGTTGACCAGCATGAAGGTACTGTAGAGCCCCGCGTAGGGACGAAACTGGGCATCTTCAAGCAGGCTCGAAGAACGAACCGACAGCGGTCCCTGTATTTTTTCCAGAAAAGCCCGCAGATCACCTTCAAGCCAGGAGGGCAGCGAACAGCTCAGAAAACGATCGGCGAGGGCGTCATCGGTTTCCCCTTCCCGCGGGTGCAGGTTGTTGTCGGCGATAAAGGCATCAAAACCATCAGCCCCGATGATGCAGGTTTTCGGGACCTTGACCGTATGCTCCGACAGGACGGAATTCTGGCGGATGGAATGATAAATGCGAGTCGCAATAAAGGCCATCCCTCTGGCCTTGCCGCCCATGGATCCTTTGCCGACCTTGACCATATCCATGATTTCCGGATCAAAGCCTTCACGGTCAAACTGGGCGATCACCCCCTGCTGGCGAAGTCTGCGCAGGGCATGAATTTTAAACAGCAGATCCTCGCGGAGCAACTCTCCACTCTTCACCTGCTTGTAAAAACGTTTGTGAAGCCTGGCGGCCAGGGCTATTTCCGCCCGCGCCATAATCCAGTTGGAAAAATGGTTATTGCCGGCATGATAGAGAATTGATTCCTCCGGCACGATTTTCAACTGTTCTTCAAAGGCATGCAGGTTGCCTGCCCGGCCGACTTCAGTGCCATCGGGCAGTCGAAAGACAAAATCCCCGAATCCGAGATAACGCAGAAAAAAATCATGGATTTTTTCCCGGATATCTTCATCCGTTTTATCAACAAACACCGCAGGAATCGCTTCAGCCGGCAGTCTGTTTCTTCGCTCGGTACTGAGCAACAGCAACGGCAGGTCGGGACGCTTGCGGCGGAACTTTCTTATGAGCAGCAATCCGGCGTCATCACGGAGTTTTCCACCCTTTGGAAACCTGGCATCGGACATCACACAGTAGATATACTGCCGATAGCGGCGAAAAAGATCCCTGGCCTCTTCATAGGTTGAAGCGGTGAGAATTTTAGGCCGGGCCCGCATCTTTAAAAGCCGATGTTTTTCGTTAAGCCCCTCATCCAGAACGGACTGGGTCTGGCGGACGACTTCCGCATACAACATGGGGAGCAGGCGGGACCGGTAGAGGGCGGAATCTTCAACCAGGAGAATCACCCGGACCATGGCCTTTTTGGTGTCGGCATCGACGTTGAGTTGATCTTCGACATTTTTGACAATGGCAAGAAGAATATCGGAATCGCAGCACCAGACATAGGTGTTGTCGATCCAGGGACACGAGTGATTATCGATCAGGGTCACGGCATCCCGAACCGAATGGGTCAGCAGGACAACAGGCAGATCAGGATATTTTTTTTTGACCTCGCCGCCGAAACGGCAACCGTCCATGCCGCCGAGATGGGGCATAGTGATGACCAGATCGAAAAACTTGTCCGACAGGATATTCAAGGCCTGCTCGGCGGTGGAAACCCTGGTAATCCGAGGCGGCCGACTGAGATTGAGCCCGTAGTACTCGTTGATAATCCGTGATGCCAGGGAGTTATCCTCCTCCATAATATAGGCGTCATACGGGCTTGAGACCAACAAGATCTCCTGCACCTTAACGGACATCAACTCATAGAAAAAACTGAAATGCGGATCGAAATCGTCGATATAGTGAATCTGCTGCTGGTCGGTCCCGGAAGGATTCATGCTCGATTCACGGAAAAAGAGGTTTCCCGTATCAGTTCCGCCGGAGTGTTGACATTGCGCCAGGATCCATGCAGAGACAACGGAGGCTGAGGGGTAATCACCCCGGTCCGCCCGGCCAGGCCACTGATTCGCAGAACTCCCCTGGAAGCCAGATCTTCCACCGGGCGGAGGCAACGAAAATCATACCAGGCCAGTAACGGTTCAAGATATCCATTTCCCTTCAAATCGGGCAGAACAGCACGAACCCCGGGGGCCCGCTGTGCTTTCAACCAGGTAAAGGCCCGGGAATCAATATCGGGTTGATCGCAGGCCGCCACAAGCCAGGAGACCATGGGCTGCCAGCGCAGGGCGGCGAGAAGTCCGGCCATGGGCCCGGCCAACCCGGGTACATCGGGCAGGCGGGGCAGATGGCTAAGAGAGGCCGGAATCTCACCGCTGCCGGAAAGCACCACCTGCCGCACCTGGGATTCCAGCTTGACAACCGCTCGCTCAATCCAGGTTGTTCCGTTCTCTTGAATCAGATGCTTGGGCTGCCCCATACGGCTGCTTTTTCCACCGATCAGCAGGCAGCCGTAGACCGGGATGCGCTCGCACTGCCGCTCAAGCCACTGTGAAATCCAGTCAAAAACCGGTTCAACCCGTCGCTCTTCCGGCTGGATTGTATGGAGAATCCGGCCCGCATTCTCAGGGGGCGCTGAATGGCCGCGGCCCAGCAGCCAGATCTTGGCGACCTGCGTACTTGCATGACCTTCGACAAGAACCAGGTCATAATCCAGGCAGAGGCTGCGCAGAAACGAAAAAAAACCGGTGGTCTCATGGCGGCGAAAAAAATGTTCCTCGCCAAAAAGGGCGACATCGGCCCCGGCCTGAAAGAAACGGTCGCTGTCCTTACCCGGAGCATCGACCTGCACCCGATGGGCCCCGTGCTTTACCACCGCGACCCGGATGCCCCGGGCAGAAAATTTCGGAATCAGGGTCTCAATCAGGGTGGTTTTACCCGCCCCGCTGCTGCCGCAAAGCCCGATGATCGGCAAATGCTCCAGCTCCTGCCCGGCCGTCATCAGTGGATCCATTGCAGCTGCCCTTCCATGGGGAAAACACCACTTTCCCGACCACGGCGGAGAAGTTCCTGCACCGCCTGTATTCCCTCATCGCCGAGCTGTTCGGAAAAATCGTTTACATACAGGTCAATATGGTTGCCGATCACCCGGCTGTCGAGTTCCTGGGCGTGGGCGCGGATATACTCCCTGCCCTGCTCCGGATACTGACGTATCCAGCGTAGACTCTCTCGAATCCCCTGGTCGATTTCAAGAAGCAGGGACCTGTCCAGGGAGGCCCGGGCGGCAATACAGCCCAGCGGGATTGGATATCCGGTCTCCTCCTCCCACCAGTTGCCCAGATCCCGGACGCAATGCAGTCCTTTTTCCTGATAGGTAAACCGTCCTTCATGGATGATCACCCCACCGTCCACATCCCCGTTTTGTATGGCCTCCATGATCCGGTCAAAACGGAGCACCACGGTTTCCGTGACCTGGGGGGCATACAACTTCAACAGCAGGGCTGCGGTGGTATGAGTCCCGGGTATGGCTATCCTGCTCTGTTTCCGAGGGGCAAATCCTTTTTCCCGGGCAACCAGCAACGGTCCACAGCCGCGGCCAAGGGCGGCACCGGCGGAGAGCATGACATACTGATCAAGTGTATAGCCAAGGGCATGGAAGGAGAGCTTGGTTACATCCAGTTTTGTCTCCAGGGCCCAACGATTCAACTGCTCCACATCGGCCAGCACCGGTTCCCTGAAGGCCGCCCGGGACAGGGGAATATGCCCGTGCATCAGGGCATAGAATATAAAAGTGTCATTGGGACAGGGTGAGTAGCCGATACTCAGCTTTTTTTGTTCAGGGTTCACAATTCAAG
>CAZPXI010000120.1:0-7484 GCA_964590715.1 uncultured Desulfobulbus sp. | reverse complement strand
GAAAATAGCCCATAAAGGCTGTCTTCTCAGGCTATTTTCATAGTCGAAGTCTACGCTTATCTGGTTGTGGCTGTAACCTGTAAAACCCGGAGTCTGCACTTCGCTCCGCTTATCTGGTCCAGCCATGCAGTTTACTCAGCAGGGGGTACGGCAGGCTCTTTACTTGCAGCAGGAGCCGCAACATCCGGAGCGGTCGCCTGGTGAATCTTGGCTTTGCCTTTTTCCCAGGCCTTTTTGGAGCTCTGCCCGGCCTGTTCCATGCTCTCTTTTGATTTACCCTTCACTGCATCCCAGGTTTCACCAGTCTCCTTTTTGGTGTCGTCCCAGGCCTTTTTTGAAATTTCACGTGCCTGGTCGTACAATTCCTTTGATTCTGTCTGAATAGCTTCCCACGCCTTCCTGGATGCCTCTTCAGCTTTATCCATCGCCTCTTTGGATTCAGACTTTATGGTATTCCAATTCCTGCCGCTCTGCTCTTTGGTTTTATCCAAGGTCTTTTGTGAAGCCTCACTGGTTTCCTGGTAGAATTCTTTAGATTCCTTCCTGGTTTTTTCCCAAGTCTCCGAAGAGACCTTTTTTGTCTGCTCCCAGGACGCCTTGCTTGCCTCAGCCACTGCATGGGCTGCTTCTTTCACCTCTTGGCCGGCGGCGTCCCATTTTCCAGGGGTCTGCTCATCAGCACCTAAAGCCGGCACTGCCAACAACAAACAGGCTATGAATGTACAACCACCCAATTTCATCCTTCTTGTATTTTTGTTCATATCCTCACCTCGTTATAAAAATATCCTCAACCCTGTTTTCTCTTTTTACTGTTCCCCCAACGATAAAAGGAATTGCCTTCAGAAACAAGATCAATTATCCAAAAAAATGTGACAATAGCGTGCAAATACACTATACTTTGCTCCTGATTGTCGATTATATCGACTACTCTCTTGACTCCAAGCTTTCTAAGGATCCGCCCTGAATGATCGACACAACCCATCCATGCACCCCCGGCCCGACTGCACGGCCTCGCAATAGAAGCCTGCTCCTCTTTTTTCTATTGTTCGTTCTCTTACCACAGAGTGTTCCAGCCGCCACGAAGCTGCCTGCACTCCCCGAGCAGTGGACGGTAAAAGAAGCCGTCAATTATGCCCTGGCCAACAACCCGGATGCCAGGATTGCTCTCCACCGTATAGCTGCAGCTCAGGCCTCCATAGATCAGGCCCAGGCCGCTTTTTACCCACAGCTTGGTGTCAATGTTGAATACGGCCGGACCAATAACCCGATGTACTCTTTCGGCAACATCCTGAACCAGGGCTCTTTTACAAACACGATAGACTTCAACGACCCGGGCACTACCGATAATCTCCGTCTGGCCGCTACCCTTAAATATCGTTTGTACAATGGTGGTCGTGACCAGGCCGGTGTCCGCTCAGCCGAGGCACAACAACAGGCCGAAAAATGGCAGCGGTCTGCAGTTCTGTCCGGACTGGCCTTTGAGGTTGTCCGCACTTTTTATACCATTGCCCAGGCCGGTGAAATCGTGGCCGCACGCAAGTCCGCCATTACCGCTATTGAAACTTCGCTTGCCGTCGCCCGGGCCCGCTATGAAGCAGGCGATCTGCTCAAGGCCAGTCTGCTTGACATTGAAGTGCAGCAGTCAGTCGCCCATGAGCAGCTTATCCAGGCCAGACACGGCCTGAACCTGGCCAAACGGGCCTTCCTCAACCTGTTGGGGCTCAAACAGGAAGACGTGCACCTTGATTTTGCCCAACATTTTCCACAGGAAATCCCGGCGAATCCCGACGGTGGCCTGCGCCCGGAGATCCAGAGTCTGAATGCCGGGATACAGGCAGCCCGAGAACAGCTGAAAAAGGCCAAAGGCGGATATTATCCCACGGCCGATCTTTTCGGGAGCTATCAGGTCGACCAGGGATACGTCTACGAAGAAGACAGCGGCAACTCCTGGATGGCCGGAGTACGCCTCAATTACACCCTGTATGAAGGAAAAAACACCTCAGCCGCCGTGGCCCGGGCCGATGCAAACCTCACTCAGGCCCAGGAGATGAAACGTAAAACAGCCCTGAACATTGGCCTTGAAATCGAAAAAGCCGAACTTGCCCTGCAACAGGCCGAGGAACGGCTCCAGGTGACCAAAAAAATGGTTGAGCTGGCTGAAGAAAGCGCCCGCCTTTCACGGGAACGATTCCGCGAAGGCGTTATCCTGTCCTCAAACCTGCTTGATGCGGAAAACAGGTTGACCGATGCCCGGGTCCACGCATCCCTTGCCAAAGCCGCCAGAGCGATAGCCATTGCAGATCTACGTCGTGCCACAGGTTTACCTCAGTTTGACGAAGCTCCGCATAACCAGCAACAAACGGAAGAGTCCGCTCTCCCCCAACAGAAATAACCCCATGTCCTACAAAACACTTTTTGTTTTTTTCTCACTGTTCTGCTGCGGCCTTACCGGCATGGCAGCGACTGCTACTGAAGCACTGGAAAATCCGCTTACTGCGACCAGGGTACAAACCGTTACGGTGCAGGAACGAAGTATCAGCTCACGGGTCGAGGTGGTTGGAACGGTGCAGGCCGTTAACCAGGCCGTCATTGCCGCCAAAATCACCGGCACTATTGTGGAAATCCCCGTGGTTCTCGGCTCACAGGTCAGCAAGGGCGATCTGCTGGTCAAGATCAATGCCGACGAAATTTCCGCCCGGGTTCTGCAGGCGCAGGCGCAACTTGATCAGGCCAGGCGCAACCTGAAGCGTGAAGAGAAACTCCTCAAACAGCAGGCATCAACCCCGGAAACCGTCAAATCCATGCGCGACCTGCTGGCGGTGGCACAAGCCGGTCACCGGGAGGCGGTCTCCATGCTGAGTTACACAGTAGTTTCAGCACCATTCTCCGGAGTTATCACCAGAAAAATTGCCAACAACGGTGACCTGGCCACACCGGGCACGCCGTTGCTGCACCTGGAAAACGGCAGCAAACTTCAGGTTGTGGCCTCCATACCTGAAACCATCACCCTGCAGATTCAACGGGGTGATCGCCTGAGCGTCAAGATTCCGGTAACCGGCATGACGTTGGAGGGTGAAGTCGGAGAAATCTCGCCGGTGGTCAATCCACTGTCACGAACCTCTGAGGTCAAAATCAACCTCAAGTCGTCTTCAGGGCTCCGAACCGGAATGTTTGCCCGGGTTCAAATTCCCGGCCCGGAGAGTATCACCCTGATGGTTCCCGAGCAGGCCGTTGTTCCTTTCGGGCAGCTCGAAAAAATCTTTGTCGTCAATGAAGGAAAGGCACAGCTTCGACTGGTTCGAACCGGCATGCGCGAGGACGGGCTGATCGAAATCCTTTCCGGCCTCCGGGCCGGTGAACGGATCGTCACGGAAAACAACCACCTGCTGGTCAATGGGCAGCCATTGATAACCGACAAGTAATCATGGCCAATACACCCCAATATCACCAGGGCTTCGCCGGTAAACTGGCTCATACCTTTGTCGGCTCCAAGCTGACGCTGATAACTATCATTGCCTCCCTGCTACTTGGGGTAATGGCCATCCTCATGCTGCCCAGGGAAGAGGAACCGCAGATTAAGGTGCCCATGATCGACGTCATGGTTTCCATGCCCGGCGCCACCCCGAAAGAGATCGAAGAGCGGGTCTCCATCCCCATGGAGAAACTGCTCTACGAGCTGCCCGGTATCGAATATATTTATTCAACCTCCATGCCCGGCCGCTCGCTGCTGGTTGCCCGCTTTTACGTCGGTGAAAACCTGGAAAAATCCATTGTCCGCCTGAATCAGAAACTGGCGACAAACTTTGATCGTATTCCACACGGAGTGTCAACTCCACTGGTCAAGCCGCATACCATTGATGACGTTCCGATCCTGGCCTTGACCTTCCATTCCAAGACCTATGATGGTTTTGCCCTCCGCAGACTCGCCGCCCAGGTGGATGATGAAATTAAAAATATTTTTGAGGTCGCAGAAACAACCCTTATCGGCGGCAGCCGCAGACAGGTACGTATTCTCTTTGATCCTCTGAAGCTTGCGGCCCGCAACCTGAGTGCCGACCAACTGACTCTTGCTCTGCAACAGGCCAACAAGCAGTCCATGGCAGGCAACCTGCTCTCCATGGATCACGAAATTCTGGTTCAGACCGGAACCTTTCTCACTTCCGCCCGGGAAATCGGCCGAATCGTTGTTGGAGTCTACGGCAATAACCCGGTCTACCTCGACGAAGTCGCCGAGATTATTGACGGAGCTCAGGAACCCGACAACTATGTTCTGTTCGGCAGTGGTGAAGGCAAGCCCGAGGAGGCGGCGGTGACCCTGTCGGTTGCTAAACGTCCGGGAGCCAATGCCGTCCACGTGGTGGACACGATCCTTAAAAAAGTGGAAAGCCTTAAGGGAAGTCTGATTCCTGAAGATATTGAAGTGACCGTTACCCGTGATTACGGGGAAACGGCTGCGGAAAAATCCAACGAACTCCTTCTCCACATGGGTATTGCCGTTATCGGCGTGGCCGTATTGATCCTGTTTTTTCTCGGCTGGCGTGAGTCCATCATCGTCATGCTGGCGATTCCATCCACCCTGTCCCTGACCCTGCTCACCTTCTACCTCTACGGCTACACCTTAAACCGAATCACCCTCTTTGCCCTGATCTTTTCCATCGGCATCCTGGTCGATGATGCGATCGTGGTGGTGGAAAACATCGTCCGTCACATGCGGCTGCCGCACAATAAATCCCGGCCCCTGGTCACCATTGCCCTTGAAGCGGTTTCCGAGGTCGGCAACCCGACTATTCTTGCCACCTGGGCGGTCATAGCGGCAATCCTGCCCATGGCCTTTGTCGGCGGCCTGATGGGCCCGTACATGCGGCCTATTCCAATCGGTGCATCGGCGGCAATGATCATTTCCATGTTCATCGCCTTTACCATCACCCCATGGGCGGCGGTTCACATCCTGAAAAAGGACTGCCCGCCGGAAGAATGTTCCATTGAACCGGATGCGGATACCGACCATGCCCCGGATGACTTTTTCACCCGCCTCTACCACAGGGTCATGGAACCCCTGCTGGCCCACTCCTGGGCACGGCTGCTGTTCTTTGTCGTTATCATAACCCTGTTGCTTGGCACTTGCTCCATGGTCTACTTCAGGCTGGTCCAGGTCAAGATGCTGCCCTTTGACAACAAATCCGAGTTCCAGGTTATTCTCAATATGCCCGAAGGTTCCTCTCTTGAGCATACCACCAGGGTTGCGCTGGAGATGGCTGCAGTCGTTGGAAGTGTACCCGAAGTGGTCAACTACCAGATCTATGCCGGCACCTCCTCGCCGTATAACTTCAATGGCCTGGTTCGACATTATTACATGCGTTCAGGACCGACAGTCGCCGACATCCAGGTCAATCTGCGCCCCAAAGGTGAACGGAACAAACAGAGCCACGACATTGCAAAACGGGTCCGCCCTGCCATTGCCGCCATTGCTAAGAAATACGGCGCCGCCGTGGCTGTGGCCGAGGTACCGCCCGGACCACCTGTCCTGCAGACCCTGGTTGCCGAAATTTACGGCCCCTCGGATAAGGCGCGGGTCGCACTTGCCACCAAAGTAAAAAATATTTTTGCCGAGACTGAAGGCGTTGTCGACATCGACTGGTACAGAGAAAAGGACCGCAACAAGCTGGTTCTCAGCGTCGATAAGGAAAAGGCCGCCTTAAACGGTATCTCCGAGGGGACCGTCAACCGGGCAGTCCAGCTCGGCCTGCATGGGCTCTCCATTGACCTGTTTCACCAGCCAAAGGATAAAGAACAGATTAATATCATTCTTCAACTGCCGGTTGCCATGCGGGCAACTATTGACGGAATCCTGAACATCTCGCTACGTTCGACGAACTACCCCCGGGGACCGCTGGTGCCGCTCAGGGAGCTGGTCAAAGTTGAAGAACGGCCGGTCGACCAGGCCATTTACCGAAAAAATCTCAAGTCGGTCATCTACGTCACCGGTGATGTGGCCGGAGCAGCTGAGAGTCCGGTTTACCCGATTCTGGCCATGAATAAAAAGCTGGCCGCTCTTGATGGTCGTAATTTCGGCGGCACAGAGAAAAACATAATCATCTACAACCTCAATCAGCCGTTTACCCAGACCGAACCGGCCATGAAATGGGACGGAGAATGGCATATCACCCTTGAGGTCTTTCGCGACCTGGGTCTTGCCTTCTGCGTGGTCATGATCCTGATCTACATGCTGATGGTGGGCTGGTTCAAAGATTATATAACCCCGCTGGTGGTGATGGCGGCAATCCCGTTTTCGCTGATCGGCATTCTCCCGGCCCACTGGGCACTCGGCGCTTTTTTCACCGCCACCTCAATGATCGGCTTTATGGCCGGGGCCGGGATCGTGGTCCGGAACTCGATCATCCTGGTCGACTTTATCGAACTGCGCCGCAGCCACGGCCTGCCGCTGGCCGAAGCCGTGGTTGAAGCCGGGGCCGTCCGTTTCCGGCCCATGCTGCTGACCGCACTTGCCGTTGTGGTGGGTTCGTCGGTCATCCTGGCCGACCCTATATTCCAGGGACTTGCCATCTCCCTTATGTTTGGTGAAATTGCCAGCCTGCTGATCAGTCGAATGGCGGTGCCGGTCCTCTACTTCATGGTCAAAAAACACGGCGAAGACGCACAAACGGCAGCACCGTAAATGATTTTCTGGATTTTATTTTTTCCTTCGGGGCATGCATTGATCCCACGGACGAGCGGCGCCGACATAGACCAACTGCATAAGAGAAGACAATGGACATTACAGCAATCTGGAAACCGGAATACAGCGTTGGTCACCAGGAGATTGACGCACAGCACAAGTATCTTTTTGAGCTGTGGATCATGCTCGACTCAATCAAAGACCAGCAGGACAATCACCTTTCTCTTGAGCAGGCCCTGCTCTCATTGTTTGACTATGTCGAAATCCACTTTGCCAATGAGGAAAAATACCTGCAGCTACATCCGGAGTTTGACCGCCACCAACGGATCCATGCGGATTTTATTGTCCAATGCAAAACATTCATGGAACAGTTCCGGCAGGATACCCTTGACACTCATACCGTGGTCGACTTTCTTCGCAGCTGGCTGATTGAGCACATTGTTAAAACGGATATCCGCTATTTCAGGGAAATTCAGGGACACGCCAACGACGAACAGAGGTGAAAATCGCCGTATCGACCCCGGTTCGTTTATCGGTCGTCAAGCACCTTGCGCACCACTTCAGCCAGCGTTTTGCTGTCAACCGGTTTGGCAACGAACTCCCGAACCCCGATTTTGCGGGCCTGATCGGCGCTGATATATTCACTGTAGCCGGTACAGAGAATGATCGGCATCTCCGGGCTTGCGGCAAGAACGCTTTGCGCCAGTTCGATTCCGGTCAGATGCGGCATGGTCATATCCGTGATGATGAGATCTA
This sequence comes from uncultured Desulfobulbus sp., assembly GCA_964590715.1. GTDB lineage: Bacteria > Desulfobacterota > Desulfobulbia > Desulfobulbales > Desulfobulbaceae > DRLX01. The sequence continues at coordinate 52 of CAZPXI010000120.1, read as the reverse complement.
TTGCATCGGCATGGTCGTAAAATTGCTGCAGAGCATCCCGGCTGTCGGTGCA
>CAZPXI010000119.1:0-7495 GCA_964590715.1 uncultured Desulfobulbus sp. | reverse complement strand
AGGATCAACGGCTCAACAACTATATTAACCGGGTAGGCCTTGAACTGAGCAAACGCTCCCACCGTCCGCAGATGCCCTACTCATTCCGGGCGGTCAACGCGGCCTATATCAATGCCTATGCCTTTCCCGGCGGATCCATTGCCGCCACCCGCGGCATTCTGGTTGAACTGGAAACCGAGGCCGAACTGGCGGCCCTGCTCGGCCATGAAATCGGCCATGTCAATGCCCGTCATACCGCCGAGCAATCCACCAAAGGCATGCTGGCCAATCTCCTGGTTGCCGGGGCCACGGTTGCAACCGGTGCCGCCGGATACGGCGATGCCGCCAATCTGGTCCAGAGCCTGGGAGGTTTAAGTGCCGGAGCCCTGCTGGCCCATTACAGCAGGGACAACGAACGGGAAGCCGATGCTCTCGGCATGGAATACATGACAAGGGCGGGCTACAGCCCGGAGGGCATGGTCGGCCTGATGGAGATCCTGCAGAAGAACGGCCGCAAACAGCCCGGGGCAATTGAACTGATGTTTGCCACTCACCCCATGAGCCGTGAACGGCTGCAATTTGCCAGACAGCAGGCGCAGACCACCTATGCCCGCTTTCTCTCCGGCGCCGGGAACCGGGAACGGTACATGGACCGGACCGCAGGCCTGCGAAAGATAAAACCGGCAATTACAGCCATCCAGCAGGCCAACACTGCGCTGGCTAAAAAACAATATGAAAAGGCGGATGGCCTGCTCAATCGTGCCCTGCAGATAGCACCCAACGACTACACCGCCCTGGTCATGCGGGCCAAGGGTCAGCTGGCCATGAAAAACACCGGACAGGCCCGGCGTCTGGCACTCAGATCAACCCGGGTTTATCCTGAAGAGGCCCAGGGGCATCTGGTCACGGCCATGGCTGATTTCATCGATAAAAAATACAGCCCGGCCTACGAGCAGTTCAACCGTTATGACTCAATCCTGCCCGGTAACCCGGAGATCACCTTTTTCAAAGGACGATGCCTTGAAGGCATGCAGCGCCGCAAACAGTCCGCCGGGGAATACTACCGTTACCTGCAGCAGGTACGGAGGGGCAACAATGCCAGGTATGCCTACAACCGGTTGAAGACCTGGGGCTACATCCAATAGAGCAGGAACAAACCGGGAACCCTACTTTTTCCCGTCAAGGGCCCCGCGAATCATAATGGCGAGGTCACGCAGATCGGTAGGTTTCATCAATAGGCCTACCCCGCCGACATCCGTGACGCTCTGTTCGTTGACCCTGTCCGAGTAGCCCGTGCAGAGAATAACCGGAAGATTCGGCTGCAGCCGGTGCAGTTCCCGGGTCAATTCGAGCCCGGTCAGGTGCGGCATGGTCTGATCGGTGACCACCAGATCGCACTCAAAGGTTCCTTTTTTTATATTGTCCAGCATGGCTGCCGGATCTTTACTGACGCTGACGGTGTACCCTAAATGGGCCAGCATCATACGCGAAGTCGTTAAGATATCCTCTTCATCGTCCACAACCAGGACATGTTCCGTTCCCATGGGCAGGGGAGCTTTCACTCCATCCTCCTCTTCTTCAACCGCATCCGTTGCCGGTAGCAGCACGGTGAAAATCGCCCCCCTGCCGGGCATGGAGTCTACACTGATCTCACCACCTATATCACGGATAATTCCGTGAACAACGCTGAGCCCCATCCCCGTTCCCTCACCCGGCTCCTTGGTGGTAAAAAACGGATCAAAGATACGTTCAAGGACGGCAGGGTCGATCCCGGTTCCGGTATCGGCAACCGTCAGCCGGATACACGTATCGGTTTTCAGCTGCAGCGTCTTTCCACATTCCTGAAAATCCAGCTCTTCCAGCCGGATCGTCAACTCACCGCCATGCTCACGCATGGCCTGAAAGGCATTGGTGCAGAGGTTGATGACAATCTGCTGCAACTGGGTGGCATCGGCCAGTACCAGGGCATTTTTCGCCTGCAGATCCTGATGGATGGTTATTGTCGACGGAAGCGATGCCCGAAGCAACTGCAAACTCTCTTGAAGAAGCGGCGTTACTGCAATTTGTTTTTTTTCGGCAGTCGACTGCCTGGAAAATGTCAGAATCTGCTGAACAAGATCGGCGGCCCGCTTGCCGCCCTTCCGGATATGCATAAGCGATTCATGTGCTGGAGAATCGGGATCACTCTGAAGAAGGGCCATATCCGCAAAACCTAAAATTGCACCCAGGATATTATTAAAGTCATGGGCAATGCCGCCGGCCAGGGTGCCGATGGCCTCCATTTTCTGGGCCTGACGCAGTTTCTTTTCAAGTTCCACCTCATGACTTACATCACGTTTGACCGCCACATAATGGGTAATCTTACCGGTGGTGTCACGCACGGGCGAGATAGTCGCCATCTCGGTGTAGAGTTCACCATCCTTCCGGCGGTTGACGATTCGTCCCTGCCAGACCCGCCCATGGGTGATGGTCTCCCAGAGCTTTCGATAAAACCGCCTGTCCTGTTTACCGCTGCTGAGCAGGCTCGGGTTCCGGCCCAGAACCTCTTCCCTGCTGTAGCCGGAGGTCTCCGTAAAGGCGGGATTGACATATTCAATCACCCCGGTCTGATCGGTGATGACCACGGACTCATTGGCCTGTTCAATGGCCGTCACCAGCCGCCTCTGAGTGGCCTCCTGCTTCAGCTCCTCGGTCACATCACGAAAAACGGAAATAAAACTGCCCTGACCGTTGAAGATAAAGAGGGCGGAGCTGATCTCCACATCTTTGACCACACCACCGGGGATAATCAGTTTAATGGTTGCGGCTTCATTACTTTCTCCCTCAACCAAACTGGTCAGACGAGTGGCAACAAACTCACGGGAATCGGCATGGACAAAATCGAACACGGATTCCCCTAAAATATCCCCCTCATTCCCACCAAGAAGCTCAAGCCCCTCCTTGTTGACATAGGCGACCTTGCCGTCGTTTTTACTATAGACAATGATGCCCATGGGCGTAAAATCCAGCAGCCGGACCAGCTGTTCCTCAACCGCACGACGATTCTTTTCCTCCCGGTTCCTGGCCAGGGTTCTGGTCAACAGGTAGCTGAGCAGCAGAACTGCACAGATGGCCACAGCCGTGACCATAAACCACTGATTGCGAAATCCGTGCATGGCCGCCAGCACATTATTTTCCGGGCTGATAACAACCAGCGACCAGAAATTATTCCCGGGCAGATCCACCGGAGCATAGACGGCATAACGGGTCACCGGCGGGCTGTCGCCATCTATGGAAAGGGGGGCCTTAATGGTCAGACTGCCCTGTTTGCGACTCATCATCTTTTCGCTTAACAGCAACATTTCCGGCTCATCACGGAAGCACTTGACGACCTTATGCCCAACATGCTTTTCCCTGGGACCGTACAAGTCCAGCCCGGTACTGCTGAGCATCATGGTGAAACCCCGGTCCGCCACCCGGATCGGATCCAGATATTTTTGAGAAATATAGGTAAACGGGATCAAAAAATTAATACTGCCGACATATTTTTCGCCCTCAAAAATCGGATAGACAAAGGCAATGGTTTTTTCCCCCCGAACTGTTGTAAACAGATCACTGATGATCGGTTGGTGGGTCTCCCGGATCTGCTGATTCTGTTCCTGAATAGAGATATCATTTCCCATGATCCCCTTCCCGGGCGGCGTGGTATACAGTACCCTGCCGCCGGCATCAATCCTGATAATTGCCGAGAGTTCGGAGGCATGGATGGAAAGAAAATCATCCATCAATACGCGGCCGCTATCATCAAGGCGAATAATAGCCGGCTGACCGGCAAAATAACGCAATGCCTTGGCATAGGTATCAAAAAATACCTCGATTCCCTTGATCGCCTGATCAGCAAGAATCATCTGCTCATTGTTAAAGGCAGCAATAGTTTTCTTGCGCACAGACCAGTAGGGCAGATAAAAAAGGCCCAGCAGGACGGCCGCAGTGACAACAACCAAAGCTGCGTTAAAAAGAGTGGTACGCTTCATAAATATCGGCTATTACCGGAAAGGAAATAGGAATTCTTCACATGGGTTAACTATAGCAGAAGGGCATGGCTTTACCAAAATATAAAATCTTGTTTTTTGGGAAAAAGAGTTGGAGGACCTGTTTAAAATTGATACGCTGAACAGTCGTCAACGTAGGCTTTTTTCCCATTCCCCTTGCAGGAGAACTCTTTTCTTGTATCTCTATCAGTCAAACCGGCTTGAGGTTCTGTTCAAGGCCCTCTGCCGAATTCATGCAACCCCGCCGGACGATCCGCTGGTCCCGGAGATCATCGTAGTCCAGAACCCGGGTATGGCCCGCTGGCTGTCGCAGCATATTGCCCTGCAAACCGGGATTGCCGCCAATATTGAATTTCCCCTGCCGGCAACATTTATCTGGGAAATTTTCAAGAAAACCCTTGGTGAGCTACCTGATCTCGCCCTATTTGAACGGGATGTTCTGCTCTGGCGAATACTGGACGAACTGGTGGAACTGCAGACCGACCCGTCCATGGAGGAAATTTCCACCTACCTTCAGGATGACGAAAACGGCAGCCGGAGATTTCAGCTTGCCGGTAAGATCACCGACCTCTTTGACCAGTATCTGGTCTATCGGCCGGAAATGCTCCTGCAGTGGGAGCAGGGAAAAGAAAACCACTGGCAGGCCGTGCTCTGGCGACGATTGACCGCCGACACCTCCATGCACCGGGCCGCCCTGCTCCAGCAGTTCAGTAAGGCGGATGCGGCTGGAAACCTGCGCACGGACACCCTGCCCCAACGGATCTGTTTTTTCGGCATCAACTCCCTGGCTCCGGCCTATCTTAATGTAATTGCCCGAATCAGCGGACTGACCGATATTCATATCTTCCACCTCAGTCCCTGTCGTCAGGCCTGGGACGATATCCTGCCCCAGCGGCTGCTGGCCATAAAACGGCATTCCTGGCGCAATCAGGGACTGGATGACATCAGCGACTATTTCACCTCCGGCAATCCGCTGCTTGCCTCCATGGGCGGCCTGGGCCGGGAATTTTTCAGCCAGCTCATGGAGATGGATCCGGTGGAGATCGATTTGTATGAACCGCCGGAGCCGGTCTCTATGCTGACCATGATCCAGGACGATATTCTTGAGTTGCGTGATCGCAGTCAGGAAGAACCGGTTCCGTTTGATCCCGAGGATACCTCTATCCGGTTCCACTGCTGCCACAGCCCCATGCGGGAAATCCAGATACTGCATGACCGGCTGCTTGATCTCTTTACCGCTGACCCGAACCTGAAACCGGCCGACATCCTGATCATGGCCCCGGATATCAACCTGTACGCCCCATGTGTTGCCGGAGTTTTCGGCTCGGCCCGGCAGGAACTGCGTATCCCCTGGTCCATAGCCGACCAGTCCCGTCGCACCAGACAACCGGTCATTGATGCATTTCTGGGCCTGCTTGAACTGGCCTCCAGCCGGTTCACCGCTCCCGAGGTGATGGCCCTGCTGGAAAACCAGGCTGTGCTGAACAGATTTGGCCTGCCGGCGGAAGATTTCTCTTCCCTGCGCTCCAAAATCGAAGCGGCAGGTATCCGCTGGGGTCTGGACCAAGAGCAGCGCCTGCAGCAGGGCATGGATGATTCCAATCTCCATACCTGGGAGTTTGGTCTTGAACGGCTGCTGCTCGGTTACATGACCGGCCCCCTGGACACCCCTTTCCAGAACATCATGCCCTGCAGTGGAACACTGGGCGATTCCGGTCCGTGGCTGGGCTCCCTGGCCGAATTTATCCGAATGCTGCAGCGACTGCAGCACCAACTGAAGAAAAAAAATACCCCTGCCGCCTGGAGCAGGATTCTCCTGCAGATGGTCGAAGATTTCTTTGATGACGGCAACAGCCGGTCCGACCAGGAAGGGCTGCTCATGCTGCGGGAAACGATTGCTGATTTTGCAGACTTCCTCGCCAAGGCCGGCTTTAACGAACCGGTCAACCTCTCCATTATCCGCGATTATTTCAGTGCACAACTGGCCGAACCTGCAGGCGGTCAGGCCTTTCTTTCCGGCCGGGTGACCTTCTGCAACATGGTGCCCATGCGTTCGGTTCCCTTTAAGGTGATCTGGCTGCTGGGCATGAATGATATGGACTATCCCCGTTCCCAACGCCCGCCCGCCTTTGACCTGATAGCCCAAAAACCCCGGCTCGGTGACCGCAGCCGCCGGGATGATGACCGGTATCTCTTTCTTGAGGCCCTGCTCTCAACCCGCAATCATCTCTCCATCTCCTGGGTCGGACGTGACCAGCAGGAAAACACACCACTGCCCCCGTCGGTGGTGGTGGCGGAACTGCGGGATTACATCGACCGGGCATGGCAGTCAGGGACGAACGAGGCAACAACCAGCGATCTGCTGACCGTGGAATATCCGTTGCAGCCTTTCAGCAGGCGCTGTTTCAACGGTGACCCGAAAACCGCGACTTATGCCGAAGTCTGGCTGCCGGCAAGCACCCCTTCGGGAGGAGATGCCTTTTTCAACACCCCACTGCCGCCGCTTGACCGGAATACGGATCAGGTGGATGTCATGGATCTGGTCCGCTTCTGGAATCACCCCGTCCGTTTTTTTCTTCAGCAGCGGCTGGGCCTGCGACTGAGCCGACAGGACGACCTGTTGCCCGAGAGTGAAGCCTTCCGCCTCGATCCCCTGCAAAAATACCAGCTGTGCCGGGAAATCGTAACAACCCTGCTGGCGGAAGAAGACGCCGCCCCGCTCTTTCACCGGCTGCAGGCAGCAGGTGCCCTGCCCCGGGGAGAATTCGGCCGTATTCTCTATCAGGAAATGCTTGAAACCGCAGCCTCCCTTGCCGGGGAGCTTACTCCGCTCACCCTGGTTCCGGTTTCCCCATGTGAGGTCGATATCCGTTTACCGGACATCAGCATAAACGGCTGGCTGACCTCGCTTTACCGTACCGGCAGGGTCAGTTACCGGCCGACAAAACTCAAAGCTCAAGACCTGCTCCAGCTCTGGATCCATCACCTGATTCTGCAGATGGTCCAGCCTGAAAATGTTGCCCAGACCTCCACCCACGTGGCCACGGACACCATTGTCTCATTTGGCCAGGTGGATGATCCCGAGGCGGAACTCGCCGTTTTTGTCAGCCTCTATCAGCAGGGGCTCTCCGAGCCGCTCCACTTCTACCCCAGGACCAGTCATGCCCGGGCAAAGGCCAAGACGGAAAGCGCCGCCGCAAACGCCGCCCGCAAAACCTGGTATTCCGGCTATTACAGAGGTGAAGAAGAAGATGCTGCCTACTCCATAGCCCTGCACGGTCAGGATCCGCTTGACGAACAGTTTGAAGAACTGGCCGCTCTGTTTCTACCCATCCTCACCCACAAGGAAACGCTCTGCGAAGTTGCGTAAAATGCCGCCTTGGACCACCGGTAACCACTATCTTTTTCTGCAGATCATCAACATCGGCAGACAACAATACCTTTTTTCGCCTACCACCTGTTGAAGAATTTTCAGGTTAACCTGA
>CAZPXI010000118.1:3618-7538 GCA_964590715.1 uncultured Desulfobulbus sp. | reverse complement strand
ATTTTATCATAACTGGAAGCAGCCAGGAAACCTCCGCCATGCAACAGCAGGACCATGGAGAAAAGCAGTAGACCGGCAACCGGGAAAAGATACTTTATGCGCTCCCTGGCAGGTTTGAGCAATGTCGGCCGGGTGCGGTAATGCATCCTGGTATTCCCGGCGGAAATGAGCAGCCCGCAGGTAAAGAAAAAATAGAGCCCGTTGGCACCGTTGTGCATGTTAAAATCCGTTACACTGTGCAGCAGGATCGAGACAATACCGGTCAAGGCACCAATGCCGACCAGAATTACATACCGGTCTCTTCTAAGAGCTATTTTTTTCCAGCCATGAACAATTACCGCAAGGACAAACCAGGCCGCAAGGACGAAACCGATCAGTCCTCCATCGGTGAGTAGTTCGATATAATCGTTGTGGGCATGTTGAAGAATAGGAGTTCCCGTTACGGTTCGATATTGAGGGTAGATGTTGATAAAGGTGCCGAAACCTGAGCCGGTAAAAAGAAAGTCACGGACTATTCCTCCCGCATCCCTCCAGATCATGAATCGCGCATCCTTTATTCCACCGGTCTCGGCAAAGGCCCGGTTAAACTTGTTCAGCAGCGGTTGCCAGCCAAACCAGCTCAAAGCCAGCAGTATGCAGCAAAAGAGCAGAACAAACAACAGACCGGAATTAGTTTTTTTTCGGTTAAGCAGGAAGATGAACAGGAGCAGGGACAGGCTCATGCTGATTACCCCGCCCCGAGACAGGGAGATCAGCACAGAGGAGATAATGAGAATGACACCAAATCCAAGAAAAAAATGTCGATTGCTGGAGGCCTCGGTAAAAATAGCCACCACCCGGGACCGCAGGGTTTCATTATATTTTATGGTCGGCCTGTAGTAGAAAAAAAGCGCCAAAGCCAGGGGGCAGAGCATTTCCATAAAACCGGCGTAATGATTATGATACACCCAGGGGCCTACCGTTCCAGCCCGGTCCGGAGTTGGCCGAAACCAATATATTTTATCCGGCGAGGTAAACTTTTGAATTATAGCCAGAAAGGCAATGGCTATTGCCAGCCAGACAACGCAGTGAACAGTTTTTTTCAGTCGTATACCGTTACTGAGCAGCTGGACGGTAAGGATATAAAACAACCCATAGCAACTGATACGTAACAATTCCAGAGCGGTTGCCTTTTGCATGACTGTAAGGGGTATCCAGCGCCCGGTATCACCGATGTTGAGAATCGGCTCATAGACCCTGAAAATTCCCGGGGCAATGATCTGAACGACTGCAGGCGGCAAAGGAATCAGCTGAAAAACCATCCACCCGATGAGCAGGCCAAGCGGCAGCAGGCCTGGAATCTTAAAGACTACAGCCGATTCTTTTCTGATCTGGAAAAAATAGAGGATTGCCGTACTGCAGACCAGCAGTTCGACGGTTGCCAGGGACCAGACCTCTACGGTACCAAAGGCAAGTGGTGCAAAAAAAAGAATACAAAGGAAAAATAGAAAAGGGATGTTTCTTTCTACGGATTGCACAATAAAAGACCGTTCAATGCAGACGATACCCTTCAGGAAGAAGAGCTAATGGATTGTCCCTCACCAATGCAAGCGCTCCTTGCCTGCCCAGATATTTTTTTGCCTTCTTTACAGCCTTGCTTAGAATTGGTTTTCTAAAATTCGGAGAGTGTGAGTCCGTGGCCATAAAGTGTACCATATTTTTTTTCAACAGAAACCGGGCACAGGTCTGGGCATTGACACCAAGCTCACCGGTCAGGCTGCCGGCAGTAATCTGTGCTTTGGCTCCGGCCTCAATCAGTAATGAGAGTTTTCCCGGCTCCATACTGATTTCCCGGTTCCGCTCCGGATGAGCGATGATCGGTGTAATCCCCTGCTGAACAAAAGTATAAACAAGATCTACCGAATCGGATGGCAGGTGTGAATGAGGAAATTCCAGCAGAAAAAAAGAACCTGAGGCCAGACTGAATTGCTCGGCAAGTTGTATTGCCACATGGGCCTGCACCTCTGCACCCGGTAAAACGACCAGAGCAATACCTCTCTGCTGCAAGACACTGTTGAGTTGGTCTACCGCCGTGTTGATCATGGCCATGGACAGGTATCCGGATCCATCAACATGAGGTGTGGCGATGACAACCTGAATACCATCGGCAACGGCTATATCGGCCATGGCAAGAGATGCGTTCAAGTCGGGTGCACCGTCATCAAGCCCGGGCAGAATATGGCTATGGATATCTATCATACCGTGTACGCAGGTGCTTATCACTCCCGAAGGGGACAGGTTTACCTAAAAAAAGTCCTCACGAGCATGGGCTGCGATCATGCATCCTTGGAATAATAATCGTAGTAGCCGTAGTAACCTGAATCTCCGCTTGATTTATTGAATCCGTTGAGGACAAAACCCAGAAGATGAGCATTGACTTCCCGCATTTTCTTCATGCCGTTATCCAGGGTATCATAGGTGGTTTTTCCCGATCGAACCACAAGCACGGTTCCATCAACAATCCTGCTCAGGGTGAGACTGTCGGTCACGCTCTGAACAGGAGGGGAGTCAAGCAATACAAAATCATAGGTCTCAAGCATCTTATCAAGCAGCTGTTGCATTGCACTCGAGTTTAACAGCTCAGCCGGATTCGGCGGTATAGATCCGGCAGGAATCAAGCTGACCTGCTCATCCGGTATGGTTCGAACCAGGGTCTGCTGTCTGTCGCCTGTCAGATAATTACTCAAGCCATACGAGTTCGGCTGTGAAAAGAGAGAATGCATGCGCGGACGACGCATATCGCAATCTATAATCAAAACTTTTTTCTCGCTCTGGGCTAGAATACGGGCCAGATTGGCAGTAGTTGCGGTCTTGCCCTCTTTAGGTGCCATACTGGTAACAAGCAGGCTACGGGGAGGATGGTCGGGAGAAGAGAGCAATAAGCCGGAGCGAACCAGACGGTAACTTTCCGACAACGGGGAGAGTGGGTTATTGACGAGATAGGATTCAATGGTCTCACCTTTTTCCTTTACTTCTTCTACGGATCCGAGCACGGTCAGCTGAAAATGACGTTCGAGTTCTTCTGCAGTTTTTACTGTATTATCAAGATATTCGATAAAAAATGCCAGCCCGACTCCGCCGAAAAGACCGAGGACAAGACCAAGGGCGAGATTCCGTCTCTTGCGGGGACTTGATGGATACATGGGCAGCTCCGCCTTTTCAATCACCCAGATCTTCACATCCTGGGCCTGTTCCGTCACATTTGCGGTCTTGATGCTTGAGGTAAGATTATCATAAAGGGCTCGATTCATATCTACTTCTCTCTTCATAATAGTGTACTGCATGAAGCGTTCGTTGATATCAAGCATCCCCGCCTTACTGTCGGCAAGAAGTTTTTTCAGGTTCTTCTCACGTGATTTAGCCAGATCATAGGCATTTTTTGTGGACTCGATAATCCGGTTGATTTCAAAGCGCTGTTCTTTGAGCAGCAGGTTCCGCTCACTCTTGGCCTGAATCATAACTGGATGTTTGTAGCCGTATTTCTTTGAAAGCTCTTTGACTTTTTGCTCTGCGGTGTAGACCTTGTCCCTGAGATTCTGCAGGACTTTGTTATCGGCAAAAACAGGTATGGTCTCAATATTTTGATAATTCTCCCCAGTGGCTTTAATTTTGGCATAGAGTGCTTCATACTCCTTTTGCTCAGCCTGGGCTGCGGACAACTGCTGACTGAACTCAGCAAGCTTTTGTGGAAAAACAGCAAGTTTATTCTCAACAGTGACCAGATCATGCTCCCGCATATAGCGTTGCAGGGCAAGCTCCGACTGCTCCAGTTTCTTTCGTTCCTCTGCCGCTTTGGAGGTCATCCACTGGAGGGCATAGCTGCTGGTACTGTGCTTGATCTCCAGCATTTCATCCATATAGGCCTGAACCACCTCATCCAC
>CAZPXI010000118.1:0-3518 GCA_964590715.1 uncultured Desulfobulbus sp. | reverse complement strand
TACTGTGCTTGATCTCCAGCATTTCATCCATATAGGCCTGAACCACCTCATCCACGACGAGCTTTGCCATGGCCGGATATTTATTGGTGTAGTAGATATATACGGTTTTGGTGTTTTTTATCGGCTCAACGGAAAGGTTTTCACGAATCATTGAGGCAATGATTTCAGCATCCGTAAGGGGGGCAACAGTTGCCATTAAATCATCCCCTCCGGTTCCCTCGTCTTCAACAGCATCATCAGAGGAACCGAAAAGGCCTGCAAAAAAGCCCTGAATGGTTTGCATGAATGAGGCAAAGGGCGACGTGGATTCCTCATCAAAATCTTCCAAAAAATACTGTTTATACCTGGTATCAAGCTGAAGTTTTTCTACAACCCGGCGGGCGACATTATCACTGCGGATAATTTCAAACTGGGTGGTCAAAAAATCCGGATCCCAATAATTATACGGTCGGGCGCCCTCAAGTCCGCCGGCACCGAGATTTTTTTCTATAAGTACCTGGGTTGTAGCAGTATAGAAGGGTGTTGAGGAAAATGTAACGATCACAACCATAAAAAATGTGATTGCAAGAAAGGTCAGGACGGTCATTTTCCGTTTTTGCAGGACACGGATGTAGTCCCGCAGGTGAATCTCCTGCTCAACGGACGAAGGACCGGAAAGCAGGTCTATTTTACGGTTGTGTTGCATTGTATCTTCAGGGAAAGAGAGGAGAAAGGAACAAGAGAGTACAATCGGTTACGTTTAAAAAAAACTTTCCGGTACAACTATAATATCGTCCGGCTGCACGTGGCTGCCGAGATCCACATCTTTGAGCAGAGTTTTCTCGCCGTTGACCACCCGAACAATCCGAACACTGGACTTGGCCGCTTTTCCGGTAAAACCGCCGGCCAGGGCAATCATTTTGAGAACCGTTACATTGTCACAGGGATACGCATCCGGATGATCAACTTCACCGGTAACATAGCAGGTTCCGCCTTTTGAAACAAAAACGGCGTCCCCATCAAGGATTGGTATATTTTTACTGAGATCGCCGCCTTCAATCAAGGATTTAAGGTCTATGACAATAACTTTCTGCTTGCCGTCAACCGTTCTCTTGATGGTTGCCGTCTTTCCGGCCCCTTCTTTTATCCCACCGGATTGCGAGAGCAACTCAAGAAATGTCATATGTCCCCGGAGCTCCACAAGGCCGGGTTTGTTGACATGGCCCAGCACAACAGCCTTTTTACTGCGAAATTCCTCGAGGAAAATATTAACTTGTGGATCAACTATATAGCCGTCGGCAAGAAGAGCGGTCAGCTTATCGGCAACTGCAGAGGTTCTCATATCACCGACTTTAACCTGACCGATCAGCGGCATGACGATGTAGCCGTTGTTGGTGATCCGCACCGTGGTTTTCAGATCGTCATGGCCGTAAACAGTAATACTGAGAACATCTCCAGGCCCGACAATATAATCATCGGCAAATCCGAGTGTCGGCACGGAATAGAATAGAAAAATTGCAAACATACAAAGACATGCCTGCAATCCACACAACTTTTTAGCCATTATTATCCCTGCCTGATGTACTCGTATTCTTATAAGGCAAAGTTCAGACTGAGCATTACCCGATTTGTAGTATAGTCAAAGAAATCGTCCGTCGAATTTCTTGTGTCATATGTATAGGTCAGCTCACTCATAAGCCAGTCTCTGAAAAAATATTCTATACCAGGCCTGAAGACAAAGCGATCTTCATTACGCTCTGCAGCTATGACCTGATCATAATCGGCATTTTCAAATCCAACATAACAAACCCCTTTCCAACGCTCTGAAAATTGCTGGTTATAAAAAAGGGCGGCTGCAAAAACCTTTTTATTGAGTGCCACGGAACTATCCGTTTCTTCAATCTTGTGGCTTAGTTTCAAGGCGATATCGGTTTTTACCGTAAACTGATAATCCACCTCTCCCTCAAAGGCGAATCCATTGGAATTGCTGTTGAGAGTATCCGCCCGGTCATTATCATAGTTTTTCTTTTGATAACCCGCTTTCAGGCGCAGGGAAGTTTTCTCAGTGGTATCCCAGTCTATGCCCGCATACACAAAATGATTTGTATTGTCTCTGAATTCGGCATCATTGTGCTCATAGCTGACATCAATTAAACGGTATTCAACAAAAAAATCCGTTTTTGGGCTGTATTTGTAAATAGCATATGCAGCACCTGAATTATCGGTTCTATCAAGGAAGCTATCCTGTTCATCATTGTAATTAAGCAGGAAGTTCGTATAATCGAGTTTAGCCCTGAACTTTTCCGAGAAATCCCAATCCGCAGTTCCCTGGAAGATGTTCGAGTTATAACGACGAACACCATTGACCGTGGAACTGCCCGCATCAAATCGATCCTGGCCATACGTATAGCGGTCAACAGCCTGCAGAGTAAGGCCGCTGTGGAGATTGTACTGAAACAGCCCCTCTACTTTGGCATTGGTATCGTTGAGATCGGAATCTTCAGAATAAAATTTAATATCCAGACCGCCGAGAAGATAGAAATGGTACCTGTCAAAACCTTCGTAGTCATGCAACGATAACTGAAGGCCACCCGGCGCGGTGTTGTGTGGAGTAATGGTGATAGGCACTTCCTTTGTTCGGGGCAGAGCCACCCATAACCCGGGAGAGATCGTGGTCAGCCAGTTTTCTTTTTCATCCTGGTTCACATTAAAGAGGTTGTCGGAATACTCTTCGAAAATAGAGATATACGGGTGAAAATATCCACCCTGCATACCATATAAATCCTCGGTCCCGGCAGTATCTTCCGGAAGAAGAGAGGGTTGAGCCCCAGCACCCTGCCCCATCGGCATATCCTGACTTATGGATGAAGTTGCGGCAAGAACATCATTCCGGGCAACAACTATCCTATCGTTGACCTGCATCCCCTCGGATGCAAACGCATTTATGGCAACAGGCTGTATCAATAAAAACGACAACAGTAGCGATTTGTACTTTTTTACCATTTCCCTTCCCCCTTTGAAATTTATTGCCCTCGCCTTACAAAACCGAAATTTACCCCCTTTCTAAATATCAAAAGGCTCTACAGTAAAAACTGTAGAGCCTTTTGATATTTAGAAAAACCTACAAGGCATATTAAAGCCATGATGGCATGTATAAAGACCGTTTTGAAAAAATTATACTTCGATCTGAAAAAACGGGGGGCCCGAAGCCGATACGTATTCAACTGACCGCTCGTCAACCTGTTCCTTTCAAAGGAGCCTTAACAAGGCTTAAGGCCCTGCTGCCCCTTATCTGAATGCAATAAAAAACATCACATTCAGATAAACCAGCATGGCTGGACCAGATTTTTAACGTCACAGCCACAACAGATAGCGTAGACTTCGAAGCATGAAAATAGCCTGGATCGGCATCACTTCGCGGGCTATTTTCGGATAAACCATCATGCCTTAGCGGCACAACGAACAATGAAAATACGCATTTTCAGATAAAAACAAACGCGGTCTACCTGGAAATGCCCTAGAAAGAAGCAGGGCTAAAA
>CAZPXI010000117.1:4700-7558 GCA_964590715.1 uncultured Desulfobulbus sp. | reverse complement strand
CCGGGGATGATATCCGGTGCCACAGGTGCCACTGCCATTGTCATGGTTTCCCTTGTCAAAACAGGCACCGAGATGGGGGGTGAAGGTGCAGGGCTGCAATATCTCTTTGCTACCCTTTTACTGGCTGGATTACTCCAGATACTGGCCGGCATTTTCCGCTTTGGAAAATTTGTTCGCTTGATACCGCATCCGGTTATGCTCGGGTTTGTTAATGGGCTGGCAATAGTTATTTTTATGGCCCAGCTGGAAATGTTCAAGGTTGACGGCTTGTGGTTGCAGGGCAGTAAGTTGTATACCATGACAGGATTGGTCGCCCTGACCATGGCAATCCTCTATTTTCTTCCTAAAATCACCAAAAAAGTGCCGGCTGCTCTCATTGCAATCGTATCGGTAGCACTACTTGTTACATTCACGGGAATTGATACCGAAACAGTTCTGTCGTTTGTCCAGGCCAAAGGTGGCAACGGTATTCAGGCCGGACTCCCTGTCTTTAATGTTCCCGTCATTCCGTTTAATCTTGAAACCCTTCATTTTATCGCCCCGTATGCTGCAATTATTGCGGCCATCGGCCTGATCGAATCATTGATGACCTTAAATCTTATTGATGAGTTGACCAATACCCATGGCAATGCCAACAAAGAAAGTATTGCCCAGGGAACGGCAAATATTGTCAACGGCTTCATGGGCGGCATGGGTGGCTGTGCAATGATTGGTCAGAGTATCATTAATATCAAGTCCGGCGGTCGCGGGCGTCTGTCAGGAATTGTTGCGGCCTTATCCCTGCTTATCTTCATCCTGTTCGGCTCTGCATATATTGAGATGATCCCGGTTGCAGCACTTGTCGGACTTATGTTTATGGTGGTTGTCGGCACATTTGCCTGGAGCACCTTCAATGTTATCGATAAAATCCCCCTGGCAGATGCCCTGGTGATTTTGCTGGTCACGATTTTAACCGTCGTCTTTGACCTGGCGATAGCCGTTATTTCCGGGGTCATAGTTTCGGCCCTTGTCTTTGCCTGGGAAAATGCCCTGCGTATCAGGGCAAGAAAACATATTGATGAAAAAGGAGTAAAACATTACGAGATATTCGGCCCGCTGTTCTTTGGTTCAGCGCAACTCTTTACCAGTAAGTTTGATGTGGAAAATGATCCTGACGAAATAATTATTGACTTCAAAGAGTCCAGAGTGGCCGACCATTCCGGCATTGAAGCCATAAATAAACTTGCCCAGAAATATGAGCAGATAGGAAAAAGGATCTGCCTGTTTCACCTCAGTCCGGATTGCCGAAAATTAATTGATAAGGCCGAAAAAATAATTCGAGTCGATATCATGGAAGACCCTGCATACACAGTAGTTGTGGAGGGTTTTGAAGATTATACCGTTTAGGTGATTTTCCTCAACTTTTCTGAACTTCGGTCTTTGATGAATTGTCGGTGTCGTAGATAGCGAAGACTTCGAAAAGCCTCGCCACCGACGGCGGGAAGGTTGTAACTTCTTGTATTTCCGTATAGTGCAAATGGCGTTTTGCCTTTTTACGAGTCCATCATGGATTCAATTATAAACGCTACATATCTTGATCGGCCGTCATGGGAACGTATCTCCATTGAGGCCTGAAGCGACAGAGATGACGTCCTGCTCTCCAAAGCCTATCACCGGGCTGTTGACTCCGCGATGAAGAACAGCGGCCAACATGCCCTCGGTGGTCATCAGATCGCCGTCAGCGTTTTGACTGTGCTGGTACCAAAATATTTTCACCAGGGGTAAATGCAAGTTTTTCTGGTCTACCTTAATAGTTCCGAATAATTTTATGCCTCCGGACCGGGTACGGAATTTATCGACTCTCCATCCTCCAGCAAAAATATCCCGTAGGTTGCCCGCCAGTCGGGCAGGAAATGGATGATCCTGCCGAACCGTTCGTTTTTCCTGCTGTTGAGCGCCGCCTCTTTAACGACCCGTGCATTGATCGTCCGGATAAACTTCTTGAAATCCTTGATGGTAATGACCCGGATATTTGGAGTATTATACCATTCATAGGGCAGGTGATCGTTCTTGGGCGCAACTCCTGTGCATAAGAGCTGCATGCGGACCCGCCAGTGGCTGAAGTTGGGAAAACTGACGATTATTTTTGTGCCGATCTCAAGCAGTCGCAGAATCAGTTTATCCGGCTCGTAGACCTGCTGCAGGGTTTGACTGAGCACGCAGTAATCAAAATGGTGGTGCGGATAATAGAGCACGTCTTCATTAAAATTCTCGTGCAGGACCGTCAGTCCCCGGCCGATACAGAAGGCCGCCTTTTCCTCGTCCGCCTCGATCCCCACCCCATGCACCTGTTTTTCCTGCTGCAGGGCATACAATAGGTCACCATGGCCGCAGCCCAGATCAAGGACCCTGCTTCCCGGCTCAATCCAGGAAGAAATCACCTGGAGATCAAAGCGCATGGCCTTAGTGCCGTTTTCCTCACTCATCGTTTACCACCCCGTTCAAAAAACCGCTGATCAGGTTGATCAACCGCTCATCGGGTAGCAGAAAGGCGTCGTGGCCGCAATCTGCATGAATCTCACAAAAGCTGACATCACAGCCGTTTCGCTTGAGTGCCTGCACCAGCTCTCTGGATTGATAGGTCGGGTAGAGCCAGTCCGAGGTAAAAGAGATCACCAGAAATTTGGTCGCTGTGCCGGCCAGCTGGTTAATAGTCGGGTCACCCTCTTTGTTTAAATCAAAATAATCCGAGGCCTTGGTAATGTAGAGCAGAGAGTTGGCATCAAAACGATGGACAAACTTTGTTCCCTGGTAGTTGAGGTAGCTCTCGACCTGGAAATCCGACTCAAAACGAAAGGACAGGTCGTCCCGTTCCTGCA
>CAZPXI010000117.1:0-4600 GCA_964590715.1 uncultured Desulfobulbus sp. | reverse complement strand
CCGCCGATCACCCCGTACAATCTCCTGATGCCGAGAAAATCGACCAGCTTTTTCTGGGCCTTGACCATGTCTCCGATGGTGACCACCGGAAAATCCAGGCCATAGGGTTTCCCGGTCTCCGGATTTATCGAGGACGGGCCGGTGGAACCGCTGCAGGAGCCAAGAATGTTGGAGCAGAGCACAAAATACTTGTCCGTATCAATCCCTTTACCCGGCCCGACCATGGCCTCCCACCAGCCCGGTCCGTTGGCCTGCAGATCCGCATCATCATGGGAGGCCACATGGGAATCACCTGAAAAGGCATGCAGAATGAGAATAACGTTGGACTTCTTTTTATTGAGCCGGCCCCAAGTCTCATAGGCCAGGGTCACCGGACCGAAACTGAGGCCGCAATCAAGCTCCAGCGGTTCGCCGTTATCAGCAAAGGTAAAATACTGCCGTGGATCACTCATGATGCTCTCTGCCAAAAAGGCCTGCTCTAGGCTGCCTGCAGGGCCTGATCCAGATCGGCCAGGATATCGTCAATATGCTCAATCCCTATGGAGAGCCGAACCATGGATTCGGACAATCCGGAGTCCACAAGTTGTTTCGTATTCATCTGGGAATGGGTGGTGGAAGCCGGATGGATGGCCAGGGATTTGGCATCGCCGACATTGGCCAGATGGGAGAACACTTCAAGCGCTTCGATGAATTGCTGCCCGGCAGCACGACCGCCCTTAACGCCAAATGCCACCATGCCGCCGAACCCGTTGCGTAAATATTTTCTTGCCGTCGAATGTTCCTCGGTCAGGCCCGGGTAGGCAACCCATTCCACCGCATCATGGCCGCTAAGAAATTTCGCCACCGCCATTGCATTGTCACAATGCCGCTCCATGCGCAGAGCCAGTGTTTCCAGACCCTGGAGGAAAAACCAACAGTTATCAGGCGTTATGCAGGCTCCAAGGTTACGGAGCGGCACC
This sequence comes from uncultured Desulfobulbus sp., assembly GCA_964590715.1. Taxonomy (GTDB): domain Bacteria; phylum Desulfobacterota; class Desulfobulbia; order Desulfobulbales; family Desulfobulbaceae; genus DRLX01. The sequence continues at coordinate 3,641 of CAZPXI010000117.1, read as the reverse complement.
AGACGCATGCGGAGGGCAAAGGCGACCGGGTTGAGATCCCCGAGATCATGGGCGTAGCGCAGGCCGTGGTAGCTGGGATCCGGTTCATTGTACAGACTGAATTTCGGATCAGTCCAGTCGAACTTACCACTGTCGACAACAATTCCACCCAGGGCTACCCCATGTCCGCCCATCCACTTGGTCAGCGAATGGACAACAATGTCCGCCCCGTGTTCAAGCGGCCTGAACAGGCAGGGTGGGGTAAAAGTAGAGTCCACCACCAGGGGCAGGTGATGTTTTTCGGCAATGGCACTGACCGCCTCGATATCGGTCATCTCAAGGCCTGGGTTACCGATGGTCTCGCAGTACAGTACCCGGGTCCGATCGGTAATCGCCTTTTCAAAATTGGCGGGATCACGGGGATCGACCAGATGAACCTTGATCCCGAGCTGGGGCAGGATGTTGTCGAACTGGGTGTAGGTGCCGCCGTAAAGATTGTTGGCCGCCACCACCTCGTCACCATGAGCACAGATATTGATTATGGCATAAAAGATGGCCGAGGTGCCGGAAGCCAGCGCCAGGGAGGCGGCACCGCCTTCCAGGGCCGCCACCCTCTGCTCGAGAATATCCTGGGTCGGATTCATCAGGCGGGTATAGATATTGCCGAGCTCCTTTAAGCTGAACAGGTTGGCGGCATGCTCCGTACTTTTAAACAGATAGGAACTGGTTCGATACACCGGCACGGCGCGGGAAAGTGTTTGCTCATCTACGGTATGGCCCGCATGAAGGGCTAAAGTCTCAAAATGTAGGTCGGACATGGCGAAATATTCTCCTTTGAAAAACGTATTCATTCAACATGGGTACAGCGGGATAAACCAGCATGGCTGGACCATTTTTTTAGTCACAGCCACAATGAACGATGAAAACAGACCGAAAAGTTCCATCTTCACGGGCTATTTTCGGATAAATGGTTACCACATTGTAGCATCTTTTTTTACGAATTGCGAACAAGAACCGCCCCCTGGAAGGCTCCCGGTTCAAGGATTTTTTTTACAGAAACAAAAATTCGAACATACAGTGCTTCCTGCCCGGACCGGAGAAAACTATATTCAGACAGGTTGTCGGCATCCGATTTCATTACTTTTTTAACCGAGATGTTGCTGTTCAACAAGAAAATGTTATATTATCTGGACGGGATGTATATTTAACCAATCGAAAAAACAATAAAAACATTAGAGATATGACCGTTGACCAGGGTCTGAAAAATATGCCAGGAAGAAGTCCATTTGAAGACTCCCTGACCGATCCGGAATCTTTTACCATCACCTATGAACTTGTACCCGGCCAGGGTGCGGGCGGGAAAAAAATCGACCGGCTGCTCGAGTTTGCCCGCAGGGCAAAAGAAGACGGCAGGATCACGGCCCTGTCCATCACCGACAATGCCGGCGGGCACCCGGCCCTGGCTCCGGTGGCCATTGGTACGGAAATACGCAACATCGGCCTGGAACCCATGGTTCACTTCTCCCTGAAGGATAAGAACCGCAACCAGGTCGAAAGCCTGCTCTTTCTCTATCAGAGGGAACAATTCCGCCACCTGCTGATCCTTGGCGGAGATTTTCCCAGACAAACCTATTATGGCCAGGCAAAACCGGTCTATGACCTGGACACGATCCAGACCATTGAACTGGTGGAACATATCAAGGCCGGCCACTACCGGCAGATGGACGATGAAGCCCTCCATGACCGGCCCTTTGACTTTCAATGCGGTTGTGTGGTCTCACCCTTTAAAATGACCGAGGCCGAACAGGTCTGGCAGTACGCCAAGCTGCTGGAAAAAATAAAAGCCGGTGCCAAATTTATCATCACCCAACTGGGCTTTGATTTAGGCAAATATACTGAACTGATTCATTTTCTGAATCACGAAAATATAAAAATCCCGGCCCTGGCCAACGTCTTTATTCCCAGTCCTGCAGTGGCCCGGATCATGGCCGGGGGGGTGGTACCCGGGGTTCTTCTGCCCGCCGAGCTGGCTGAGCAGATGGCCGCTGAGAGCAAAGAACAAAGGTTGTTAAGGGCAGCAAAAATGACCGCCGTTTTGCGTGGACTGGGCTACAGCGGTATTCACCTCGGCGGCAATGGTCTGTGCTTTGACGATGTCTGCTTTGTCCTGGATCAGGCGGAACAGTTTCAAAAAGACTGGCAGTCGCACCGGCAGGAGGCACATTTTCCGCTCAAGGGCAGCTGGTCGCTCTATGCAACCGATTCAAAAAAACAAAAAAAACTCCATCCCGGGACCAGGCCCGGTTCCCGGCCTGTGCATCAAGTGATACACGACCTGCTCTTTTCCCGCTCAAACCCGGTTGCACGGGCATTCGGCGGATTCTGCAAATTCTGTGACCGGTATCACTTCAGCCGCTCCCTGTTCACCAGCAGTGAAAAAATATTAAAAGAAATCCTGTTTGGCTGCAGAATGTGTGGAGACTGTACCCTCAGCGAATCCACCTACCTCTGTCCGCAGTCGGGCTGCCCAAAAAAATTGATCAACGGCCCCTGCGGCGGGAGCAGGAACATGAGCTGCGAAGTCTATCCCGACCGGCTCTGTTTTTATGTCCGTGTGTACCGCCGACTGGATCCGAATGCCTCCATACCTGATCTTGGTACGCACCCGCCCCTGCCGCCGAAAAACTGGGCTCTGGAACGAAGTTCCTCCTGGATAAACTATTTCCAGGGCCGGGACCACACCAAGGAATGATTTTTTTTTAAACGTTGCCTGCTCCGGTAACAATTGCATCAATAATCCGGCTACCTGACGGAATCTCCGCCTGGTCCCAGACCACGCAGCGACTCAGGGTTGTCGAATTGCCGACCCTGACTCCGCGGCCAAGACATCCCCAGTCCTGGAGTCTGACATCTTTTTCTAAATCTACACCCTCATCAACCAGCCAGCCGTCTTTTTTTTGACCGACTGGATCAATATCAAGGCGAGTTTGAGTTTCCAGTAGCTCCCGGTGCAGCTGCAGATAATCTTCCGGCGTACCGATATCACGCCAGAAAGCGCCGTCAACCCGCAGCAGGCCGATCCGACCCTGCAGGGCCAGCTCCTGGTAGAGATCAATGATGTGAAAAAATCCGGGCCCGGGAATGCGGGCAACGATCTCCGGATTTACCACATGAATGCCGGTGAAGGCCAGTTGCTGCACGTCCTGCCTGGGCGTAAAGGAGACAACCCTGTCGTCCTCAACACCAACAGTATTAAAACGGCTATAGTCGTGCATGGCCAGAGTCACCTCATTGCCGGATCGCACATGATGATCGTAGAGTGATGCCACATCAACGGTGTGAACGATATCTCCGTTCATCACCAGGATCGGTCCATCCGCCAACTTCTCTTTTGCCAGCCGCAGGCTGCCGCCGGTTCCCAGGATTTCAGGCTCAACCTGCAGAACAACGTCAGGATATTCCGCCAGACTGTGCCGAATTTGACCTGCAAGATGATGGGCATTAACCACGATCCTGGTGCAGCCGGACTTATACAGCATATCGAGCAGCCGGTGAAGCAACGGCCGGTTCAATACCGGAAATAAGGGTTTGGGACGAATGAGAGTATAGGGCCGCAGCCGGGTACCGAGTCCGGCCGCAAGAAGTATTGCCTGCATACTATT
>CAZPXI010000116.1:2139-7643 GCA_964590715.1 uncultured Desulfobulbus sp. | reverse complement strand
CAGACCTATGCCAACTGTCCGGTTGCCCGTTTCAACGATGTCGGGGTCTGGCCGGTCGGCGTCGGCCATGGCTGTATCGGCTGCACCGAACCGGACTTCTGGGACACCATGACCCCGTTCTACGAACGACTGCCCGGGGTGACTATTCCGGGCGCAGGCCAGGGCATTGTTACCGGGGCCGACTCGATCGGTAAAAAGATCCTGGGCGTGACCGCTGCAGCCGTCGGTATCCATGCCGCGGTCGGCATCGGCAAGAAAGTCATCAAGGGCAATAAATCCGAAGAATAGCGAAGGAGAACTCTCATGGCACAACGTATTGTGGTTGATCCTATTACCCGGATTGAAGGCCACCTGAGAATAGATGCGGAAATAGAAAACGGCGTGATCAGCAAGGCCTGGTCCTCGGGCCAGATGTGGCGCGGGATTGAGGTCATCCTCCAGGGCCGCGACCCCCGCGATGCCTGGCATTTTGTCCAGCGTATCTGCGGAGTCTGTACCACCGTCCATGCCCTGGCTTCAGTGCGAACGGTTGAAAATGCCCTGGGCCTGGAAATCCCGATCAATGCCCAGTATATTCGTAATCTGGTCATGTCGCTCCATGCCCTGCACGACCATATCGTTCATTTCTACATCCTGTCCGCCCTGGACTGGGTGGACGTTGTATCAGCCCTGCAGGCCGATATCGGCAAGACAGTTCGACTTTCCGAAACCCTTTCCAACTGGCCGGGCAATTCGGCAAACCGCTTTAGAAAAGTTCAGGCCAAAGTGCAATCTATAGTTGACTCCGGACAGCTGGGCCCCTTTGCCAATGGCTACTGGGGCCATCCGGCCATGATCCTGCCGCCCGAGGCAAACCTGATGGCCGTCTCCCACTATCTTGAGGCCCTGGATTACCAACGTAAGGCCGACCAGGCCATCGCCATCATCTCCGGCAAGAATCCGCATGTACAGAACATGTCGGTGGGTGGAGTGACTGCAGCCATTAATCCGGATAATGAAGCGACACTCAACACTGAAAGACTCTACTGGGTCAAACAGCTGGCCGAAGAGGTACGCGGCTTCATTCAACAAGTCTATCTTCCCGATGTTATTGCCATCGGCGCTCTGTACAAGGACTGGCTGCAGTACGGTAAAGGCGTGACCAATTATCTGGCCGTACCGGACATGGTCCTGGATACCAAAGGAACCAAATTTGACCTGCCCGGCGGCACCATTATGGGCGGCGACCTGGGAACGGTCAAAGGGATCACCAGCTTCAATGACAGTTACTTTCGGGATAACGTGGTCGAATGTATTGCCCGTTCCTGGTATGACGGCGACTGGACCCGGCACCCCTACGAAGAGGATACGGTTCCAAAGTATACCGATTTCCAGGACGACGGCAAATACTCCTGGATGAAAGCCCCACGTTTCCAGGATCAGCCCATGCAGGTTGGTCCACTGGCCCAGGTGCTGGTCGGCTATGCCCAGGGGCACGAGTTGACAACAAAATACGTAAACGATACCCTGTCCAGGGTCAGTTCACTGGCTGGGGCCCAGGTCGGGCCGGAAGCCCTGCATTCCACCCCCGGCAGACACTTGGCCCGTGCCATCCGGGCCTCCATGCTGGCGGATCTTTCCATCAAGCACTGGCAGCTGCTGGTTGATAATATTGGCTCCGGTGATTATGAAATCTTCAACAAACCTACCTTTCCCAAGGGAACCCAGCAGGGATTCGGCTTTCATGAGGCACCACGGGGCGCACTCTCCCATTGGATCGTGATCAAGGACGGAAAGATTAAAAACTACCAGTGTGTTGTCCCGTCAACATGGAACGCCGGGCCCCGTGATGACAAAGACCTGCCCGGTCCATACGAGGCCTCGCTGGTCGGCAACCCCATGGCCGAACCGGAACAGCCGCTTGAAGTTCTGCGCACGGTACATTCTTTTGACCCCTGCATCGCCTGCGCGGTTCATATGCTTGACCCGGAGGGCACGGAGTTAACCAGGGTAAAGGTTGTCTGATAATGGAATAACTACCGAAGGCGCTAAGTTTACAACTCGGAACCCGAAACTCTGAACTCAAAACTCGTCGAGGTCATTATGCAATATACACGTCATCCGGCATGGTCCGTTCTGCTACGATTGTTTCATTGGTCCTTCGTTCTATCGATTGTCACCCTGGTCACTACGGGATTGTATATTCACTTCCCCTGGACCAACACCATGCTTGAGGGCAGTTCCACCTTCCCGGTGGCCACCATGCGCTACATTCATTTCATTGCAGGCTTTGTCTTTACCGGTGCCCTGCTGGCCAGACTCTACCTGCTCCTGTTCGGAAACAAACAGGAACGGTTCTGGGATTTTCTGCCCATTACTCCGCGTAACATTAAGAATCTGCTTGCCACCCTGAAATATTACCTCTATATGGGAAGCGACGAAGACCACCGTCTGGGGCATAATGCACTGGCAGGCATAGTGTATTTCGTTACGTTTATCGTAGCCGGCCTCATGACCATATCCGGGTTTTATATGCTCTACCCGGAGAGCACGACTTGGCAAAGCTGGGGATTAACACTGTTCGGAACCCAGCAGCAGGGACGGTTTCTCCACTACCTGTTCATGTGGTACTTTATACTCTTTGCCGCGACACACGTTTATATCGTGATCTGGAATGACATCCGCGCCAAGGAAGGAATGATCTCTTCTATTTTTAACGGCACAAAATTTCTGTCTGGAAAACCGGAATAAACCAGCATGGCTGGACCAGGTAAGCGGCCCGAAGCTTAAACTCCGTTTTTTTTAACGTCACAGCCATAACGAACGATGAAATCAAACTCTCTATTCAGATGATGAAAGATGTAGCCATTCTTGGTATCGGCAACCTGTTGATGGGCGATGAAGGCTTCGGGGTCCACGTAATCAGACACCTTGAAGAGACCTATACCTTCCCGGACAATGTGCAGCTGCATGATGCAGGGACCGCAGGTATTTACCTTGGCCCTCTCCTGGAGGATTCAGACTGGGTCATGGTAGTGGATGTTATCAAATCCGATAATCCTCCCGGAACCCTTGAATACTTGGACGATAGTGATATTACCGGCAAAAACATCCAGACCTCAATGTCGCCACACCAGTTGGGCATTCTGGAGATTATAGACATTTGCCGGCTGCGTGGCAATGAACCGGAAACCGTCGATTTTCTCTGCGCAGTCCCGGAAGATATATCACTGGGCCTGGAACTCACCGAAACCCTGCAACAGCGTGTCGGGGAAATCGGAACCGAAATAGTCAACAGGCTGAACCAGGCAGGATACACCATCATCGCCCATGCATGAGCTGTCCCTGGCCCGCAGCCTGATTGACCAGGTACTGGCCCTTGCCAAAGAACACCAGGCTGAAAAGATCATCAAAGTTACCGTCATTATCGGCCCTTTCTCCGGAATTGTGGCAGATTCTTTTTGCTTTGGCTTCGAGGCCTTAAAACTGGAGCAGAATAGGACCAGAGAATCCATCCTTATCCTTGAAACCCCGAGCCCTGAATATTCCTGCCTGAAATGCGGAAATACCTTTACCTGCCGCACCGAGCAAACCATACCGGCACGACTATTTACCACCGACACGCCCTGCCCTGCCTGTGGGTCGGAACACTGCACAACCAGTGGCGGGACGGAACTTATACTCAAACAGCTTGAAATGGAGTAACGCATGTGCGATGCCTGCGGCTGTCAACTGACAGACACCTCGAATACCCTGATCGTTGAAGTGAACAAAAGCCTGCTTGCGGCCAATGACCGGCAGGGCGACGCCAACCGCTCTCACATAGAGCGCATGGGCGCGGTGGCGATCAACCTGATATCAAGCCCGGGAGCAGGCAAGACAACCCTGCTTGAGCATACCATTGATGCCCTCAGCGCCGAGGTGCGGATAGGGGTTATAGAAGGGGACATTGAAACCGAGCGGGATGCCGACCGAATCCGTGCAAAAGGGGTAGCTGCAGTCCAGTTGACCACCGGCGGGGCCTGTCATCTTGACGCGCCAATGGTACACAAGGGGCTGCACGCGCTTGAAGATCAGGCAGACGAAAAGAAAGAGGGGCTCACCGGAAAGAAATACGACCTGGTTTTTATTGAAAACGTCGGTAATCTGGTCTGCCCGGCCACCTTTTATCTGGGCGAGCATCAACGGGTGATTCTGGTTTCAGTTCCCGAGGGCTCGGATAAGCCGGCCAAGTATCCAACCACCTTTCGGGGGGCGGATCTCTTTGTCATTACCAAAACCGACCTGCTGGACTATTTTGATTTTTCGCTAGACGAGGCAGACAAGGAGGCAAGACGCATTCAACCGGAACTTGAAATTATGCATTTGTCGGCAACAACCGGGCAGGGTTTCAGCGCATGGATCGACTGGCTCCGGAGTTTACTGCAATAGAGATCAAACCCCGGCTTATAACTCATACAGCTTCTCATCATACACCGGGGGCCGCGGACCGGAGCGTGCTTTTTTCTTCATAGCCTCAAGGGAAAACCCATCCTCTCCCTCAAGCAGATCGCCCATTTCCCGCTCAATCTGGTCAGGATCCTCGCCCGCCTCCATCCGAGACAGGGCCTCCTCCATCGGCTCACCCAGAACAATCCCGGTCTTGTCGGAAAACTTACGCATCAGGTTTGCCATCTGGCGCGGATCTTCCTCATTGACGTTTTCCGCCTCACGCATAAGCCCCTCAAAGGCCTGCTCCATCTTCGTTTCATCAAGGCCGGCCAGCGGATCATCGCCCTGCTCTTTTGCCTTACCGATGGTGGCAAAGGTGGACATCATCTTTTCAAGCTTCTTGCGCCCGCACCTGGGACAGTCCGGCTGTTTATCGGTGTTGATACGGCTGGAAAAAAAGTTGAATATCGTATTACAGTCCGCGCAGAAATATTCGTAGATCGGCATAAAGACAGTTTATTAAATTCTCGTTTTTATGTTTAACAACTTCAGGTGAACCATTAAAATTATGATTATTTTCTGGAATCCAACCAACGTTTCAACGATACTTGACTCTCACCTGATCCCTTACCAAGAAGAAGACCGGCTATGCTAACGTCCTCATCGAGATCTTTCCAATGAATCCCCTGTCCGTCTCCAATAAATCGCCAGTTTCCCCTTTCCTCAGGTGAGGCATGATATAGTCTCGGAAACCATGGCAAAGGAACCGACAGCGAACGACCATCATTCAGATCAACATTCAAGGTGTCTTCCGTAACCAGAACGTCACTTGCCATTGGAACTTCAAATTCAACAGCCAAAGTAGTCATTCCATGCCGCCTCTATATCTATGCGATGTAATACTATGATCTCTAAAATTTGTTAAAGCTCTTTCCTGCTGAAGCCGCCGCTGGACTGTAGCCGAACAGGATCTATCCATATCTTTGCAATTTTACTATCGGGCTCAACATGAACATGACAAAGTTCGTCACGATCTCCGGCATAAAAAAAGAATCGAAAAGGTGCCGACTTTCAATACAGTGGGCATATTTCCT